>JAHEDF010000072.1 GCA_024641365.1 Planctomycetota bacterium
TTTTTCAATAACTACAGGATTTCCACCGTATGTATTTCTCTGTTTCTCCGGTCTTTCATGTAAGTATCTTATTATTTAGGATATAGTGAGCTGGAATTGGTATGAGATAATTAAGAGGTTCTCATCTTGATCCATGTCCCAGCAATAGGTGGTTTAGCTACCCCAGTAATGCGAGACACGGTGATAGGAATCTCGTCTTGGCAGAGGGCACCCAGTACGGCCATAGCAGCGGCTTCTCGTAGCGTGGTCGGCATACCTAATTCATCGGTTATCGAAACAGGTATACTAACGCGTTGTTTTATTTCATGGAGCAGCGCACGATTTTTAACACCGCCACCAGCCAGTACTAATCGATCGGCATTTGTCGCTTGGTGTGAAATTACGGTTGCAATAGCTGCGCATGCGGTTCGTAAAGCATCGTGAATATTTTCTAAACGATGACGTTCTGCCCAATCACCTAATTCATCGCCAGTTCCTAAACTGCGTCCGCCATCAGACTGATTTGTTAATTGCTCAACTAAATCTTGCATGGCATGCGCTATAACGTTGCCACGCATGGCAGTTTCGCCATCACGATCAAATAACAATGCGCGGGCCATGCGATCGAGCACATGATTACATGCACACACATCACCACCATTTATGTGACGAATTTCATCATGTGCTGGTAAAAAGGTATAATTGCAAAAGCCACCTAAATTAATAATAACACGTTTCTCACTGGCATGGCGAAATAATACCCAATCAGCCAATGGCGTAATCGGTGCGCCTTGACCGCCAGCAGCAAGATCGGCAGCACGTAAATCATAAACAACATCAGTGGACAGTGCCCAGG
Organism: Planctomycetota bacterium; assembly: GCA_024641365.1. Next base: position 836 of record JAHEDF010000072.1, read on the forward strand.
CAATCGGGGCAGGAGTCATAAATTGCCAAGACAGTGGCGGTTGATGAAAAACCGTTTGTCCGTGAATAGCAATTAAATGTGGTGTGTTTCGTCCAAGTGCTTCTTGAATGGCAACAAGATGCAAATGAGCAAAATCATCGCCTAATTTTGCAATAGCACCAGCTGTCATTGGTTGCTGTTCAGCGAGGGCACGTAAACGCGGCCCCACGTCGCCTAACGGCAAAGTGGCATGACCGTCTAATTGGACACGCATAGCTAGTCCACGACCATCAATGAGCAGAACAGCAACATCAATTCCATCTATGCTGGTGCCAGTCATGCAGCCAACGACGATACGATTGCCAGCATGGCGACGAGCAACGCGACTTTGTTGCGCTAACTCTATTGGCGCTCGTTCTCCAAACCGAACAGGAATTTTTGGTGCACTGTGAATACGTGATTTTGCCATGTGTTAGTCCACTAAACAAACGAGTTCGAGATCCTGCGCAAGCGCTTCATAATGACGACAACTGTTTTCCAAGCCGCCGGGTCGCGAACGGGCTAGCCATAATGCGCGATATAATTTAATAGTTGTTCGCCAAATATTTGCTGCTTGTTTGCGTACCGAGCGATCATTGACGTTTATTGTTCGCATGACGGCACGCATGACCGTATTGGCAACTTCATTCGCCATGAATTCTAATTCATTCACGACCAATTGGTTGTGTGATAAATGCTCAGCCATAGCTGGCATCAATCCAATTAATAATTCTTGGCGTTTTAAAATGTCACGCCACGTAGCGGTGCTGCTTTCAATATTCGCAGTTAAAGGATCAGCGAGTGGCGTTGTTTGATGAATAAATAATGCGCTGGCATTACGTAGCGGGAGGGGATTACCATCAGGTCCAGTTTTTCCTGCGATAAGTCGTATGTCATGATCTAAATCACCATAGGCATCTAACCAGCGCCCGACTTCTAAAGAGGTGTCACCAAATGCATGTAAACTCGATACGCGAGGATCATAAGCCGCATCACCACTCCAGGCACGATGAGCCGCTTCGCACAACGCATGCAAAGTCACCGGCCATTGTTGACGATGACCTAGATCGCCCCAGGCCGTTGCTAAATAGCCAGTAGCACCGTGACTGGCGCCGTCTCGCGCAGCAGTTAATAAATTAGCGCGCCGTTCAGAAGTGCGGCCAGTAATTGAGCGCCAACAAGACGTACCAGGGCAGACCCACACTTCTCTTTGTGCCTGTCTTATTTGTGTACATGCTCTCGCAAAATCTGTATCGGGTTCATATCCCCAGGCTAGGCCAATAATATCGTCCGGTAATTGCGACAGTGATTCAGGATGTTCTAAAGCAATATCGGCCCAAAACTGAGGACGCTTATTATGTTTTTTAACAATGGTACAAACTTTTTTTACAAATTCTAAATAGACTGTTGCTCGTCCACGTTTGGCAACGTCATCATGTGATCGTCCTTGTCCAACGTCAAAGGTTTCATCACAACCAATATTGACCAGCGGACTGCTCACATTTGGTAATAATTGCCCTAATAGATCATCGATAAGGGCTAATGATCTCGGGTCAGATGGACATAAACTAAATCCACCAGTTCGTTGAACCAAGCCATTAAAATCCCATGTACCAGCAGGACTAATCTCTGCCAAAGGGGCGTATTCAGGATGTTTAAACCACGAGGATAAATGTCCGAAACAATTTTGATTAGCAGCTAATTCAACGCCGCGCATCCGGCCATAGGCATCAAGTGCACGCATTTCTTCAGGCGTCATTGGCGAGGCATGTTTCCATACCGTTTCATGACCAGTATAAGCAAAAGTGTGTTCAGTATATAATTGTAAGTGATTCATTTTCCATGCAGCCATGCAATCAACAATTTCATAGAGATGTTGCATGGTTGGCACGCGGTCCCGACTAATGTCGAGCATAAATCCGCGCTTCGGAAAAATTGGCGCGTCATTAATAAGTAAGCACGGTAATTCGTTGTCGTATTGTCGCCGGATTTGGGCAAGCGTTGCTTGTGCATAGCGTTGACCGCTGGGATGTCGCCATGACCAAAAGATGCCATCGTTGGTAATCGCTAAATGGTAGGCCTCTTCACCTGCAAAGGTGATTACAGATTCATCAACAAGTTGCGGTTCTTGGAAAGCAATATGACCACCTGTCATGGTTAACTGCCGCGGAGCCGGTACGAGTAAAGGAGCAGATGACGCAAGCACAGGCATGGTGCAGCATCGTTGTAGTGCTCACGTGTTAGCAAGGTGGTTCCAGCATTTTTGCGCTGCTCTACCAAAAACACTTGGGATTGTCGCTTTTGTTTTCATTATCCCGCCATGCCAGCAATTCCAATTCGTACGTGGCCTGCTTTGTTGTTATTAGGCTTTGCCTCAGGTTTACCCTATAATTTAGTCGATTCGACATTGAATGCTTGGTTACGTGAAGCGTCATGGTCAAAAGAGGATTTGGTCTGGGCGGGGTATGTGACGCTACCCTATATGTTTAAAGTGGTGTGGGCTCCGGTCGTAGATCGACTTATACCGCCGTGGCTTGGGCGACGACGTGGGTGGTTATTAGCTTCACAAATAACGATCATAGTAGGTTTGGTGAGCATGGCCGTATTTGACCCAATTGGACACCCAGCGTTATTATTAGTTGCAGCAACCTTTGCCGCTTTTGCCAGTGCGACCCAAGATTTAACGGTAAATAGTTATACTATTGATGCAGTACCAGCCGAACAATTATCGGCGGGAGCCGGATTATCAGTATGGGGCTATCGAGTCGCCTTAGCTATCAGCGGTGGTTTAGTCATGGTATTTGCAGGCATGTGGGGCTGGCAAATTGCTTATGCATTAATGGCGTTGTTATTAATTCCAGGAATTATCGGCACTATTTTAGCGCCGGAGCCAACCGTAACCCAGGCACCAACAACCTGGGAACAAGCGCTTTTTGCTCCATTAGAAGATTTTCATAAGCGTTTAGGATTATACGGATTATTTATTTTATTAGTGTTAGTGATGCTCTATCGCTTAACCGATGGGTTAGCGAATATGTTATCAACGGCATTTTTGTTAGACATGAAATACACGACCATTGAACTGGGGAGTGCACGCACGTGGATTGGATTAGTCGGTGCAGCGATTGGATCTGCCGTTGCAGCATGGAGTTGTTTTCGCATTGGCATGTTGCCATCGTTGTGGATTTTTGGCATTTTACAGGCGATTAGTAATTTAGGCTTTGTGGGAATTGATCAAGGATGGTGGAGCGGACAGAGTGGATTAATTAGTGTGTTATTATTTGATATGATTTGTGGCGCAGCAGCTGGTACGGCATTTGTTGGCTGGCTGATGGGCTTTTGTACGCCAGCATTATCAGCAACCCAGTACGCCTTATTAACCGCAGTCATGGTATTAGGGCCGCATTTATTACGACCAGCTATTGCACCGTGGGTAGAAAAAACGGGATGGTCTGGATATTTTATATTTACTACCCTAGCGATGATTCCAGGTTTATTATTATTAATCGCCGCTCGCACATTAAAACGCCGTTCGTCTATTCCTGAGGCAGACCCACCAACTATTAATTAAATTTTATTGTGCATAAGTAGAGACGTTTTCGATCTCTAATAATAAACGTTTACATGTGAGACCTAAACCAAAACCGCCAATACCTGCTGTCGCTACCACACGGTGACAGGGAACAATAATAGGAATGGGGTTGCGACCAACGGCCCCGCCCACCGCACGTGCGGCGCTGGGGTTGCCTACTTTTTTTGCTACTTCACCATACGTCAGGCAATTTCCGAAAGATATTTTACCTAATGCTTTTAGTACCCGCGTGGTAAATAGTGGCAATAAACGAAGGTCTACTGGCACAGAAAATTTTGTAACTCGTTGCAGAGCGTAGTCTTTCAATTCTTTATGCGCTTGATCAAGAAAGCGGTGCTGTCCTGAAACGATGCGAAATCCAGCATGTTCCCATCGCGTTAATCGTAGATCGAGGTCTTGAAATTCAGGTAGGGCAATGCTGCAGATACCCAAATCGGTAGTGGCTAGTTGTACCTCACCGAAACGCGGGATGGTTATGCTTTTTCGTAAAATAGTGCATTTTTCGCTCATTGCGACACCCTGTAAGCGAATATGCGCTGAACAAGTGAAATAAAAGCCGTTCTCTTAATCAGCAGTGTACGCCGACTGCTTGATGCGTAATGCGCAAAGTGTGCAAATGTTCCTTGAGATGAGGCTAAGTTCCGACAAGAGTAGTCATTATGCCGTTACGGTCGATTTGGCAGTCAAGTCTGTTAGGTCAGTCATTAGTTCCTTTAATGGCTGGCACGATAGTCGTTATTGGTATTGCGGTATTTGGCAGCTACTTCGCCACCACGGCAGATAATCATAATACAACAATAATTGAATTAACTAATCGTGCACAGGAGCGAGCGCAACTTGAACAAACTATTATTGATCGTGTAGAGCGCCAAGTTCAGCAATGTGCAGAAATATTAGTGCGACGTTTAGGTAATAAACCACTGTCACCAATTCCAATTAAATTACTTGAAGATGGAACGCGTCGACAGTTGCCAAAAAATGATTACCCACCATTGGCGGTCATCGTTACGAGTAATTCAGCTCAAGATTTGATTCAAACTGCCGCTGCTGCATGTGCACGCGATTTATTAGATGAACTAGGAAATACCCTAGCCGAATATCCTGATAACTTAACCATTGTTGTCCCGGGCAAATGGATGGCGACATGGGGGACAGAACAAATCGAGTTAGTCGCGCTTATGTTACCCAATGATCCGTTATTAATGCCAGCGGAAGAAGCAAACATACTAGGAGATAATCAATTCGCATGGTCGCAAGCTTTTATGGAACCAGCTACAGACCGTTGGCTAATTGCAGCAACAATTACACGTGATGTGCCGCAAGTAGGGAGAATCGCAATTACTCAATTATTGCCTATTAATGATTTATTGCAACGCAGTGTGAGTAAAAATGAAAAAGGAACAAAAACAGTCGTTTACGATAAAAAAGGACGTGTTTTAGCTGCTGCTGGAATAGAGCGAACGGCAGTGAAAACAAATACGTTAGAGTCATTAACACGGCTCAATGATTCCGTTTTCCAAAACGTGCAATCAGTAATACCGCCGACTGGAAAAATAGGCGAAGTCATAAGCGATGTAAAAACAAAGGGATGGTTTGAAGTATCGCGCGTGCCAGGTCCCGGATGGACAATGGCAACGTATTATTCACCTCAACAATTTGATGCGGCGGCACGTTCCACGGCAGCGTGGATACTGGTTGTCGGTATAGTGGTATTATGTGCTCAAGGGATGTTACTGATAATTGTTCTGCGATCACGTGTGTCGCAGCCACTTGAGCAATTAACCAAAGCCGTATCAGCGGTCAGCGCTGATCATAAACAATTCCCAACTTTAGATACGAATCGAATAGATGAAATTGGAGAATTATCACGCCATTTTACCAGCATGGCTGCGATTGTCGCAGAACGCGAGGCCGCATTAAAAGAAACCAATGCGAGTTTACGAGAACGCGAAGAATTATCACGCGCATTAATTGATAGCGCGGCAGATGCAGTCGTTGTGTTCACCGACGGGAAAATTAGCGAGGCCAACCCGACAGCGATTGCCTTATTTGCATCGGATAACGATGGATTAACTGGTTTGGAACTAAAGGAATTAGTTTACAACCAACCGAACAGTAAAGTCGATGAGGGAAAAGAATGGGAAATGCGCTTTGATGCTGCAATGAGTGGTCAAACGCAACATTTCCCACTCCTTATGAGCCGTCGATCTGGCGATCAATTTGAAGCAGAAATTGGCTTGGCACGTGTAGATCTTCCAGGTGAAAAACGTTTATTGGCTGTCATACGTGACGTCACGGCACGTAATGTCATGGAACGTCAATTACGCCAAGGGCAAAAATTAGAATCACTCGGCCAACTTGCTGGCGGAGTGGCGCATGATTTTAATAATATGCTAGCAGGCATTATGGGTGCAGCTGAATTACTTACATTAGATCCTAAATGCCATGATGGCATGAAACGATATTTAGGAAGTATACTCAATACCTGTGATAGAGCCGCTGGATTAACGCGAAAATTATTAAGTTTTGCGCGCAAAGGGCAGTCACAGCGACAACAGGTAGATATGCATCAAGTGATTCGTGATAGCGTTACGATGCTGAATCACAGCATAGATAAGCGCATTAGCATTATCGTCCAATTACATGCGGCATCCAGTATCGTTACCGGTGATCCTGCGCAATTACAAAATGCTATCATTAATTTAGCTTTGAATGCACGTGATGCCATGCCGCATGGTGGTAAAATTACAATATCTACTCGTTTGACTGACATAGAAATTGAAGATGAGGCGAGACTCGTATTGCCGCTAAAACCAGGGACCTATTTAGAATTATCCATTAGCGATACAGGTGAAGGAATTCCCGCTGAAATTCAGCCACGAATTTTTGAGCCATTCTTTACCACGAAAGCGGTTGGCAAAGGTACGGGCCTAGGATTAGCAGCTGTCTATGGGATGATTATGGATCATAGTGGTTCCTTAGCCTTAGAAAGTAGCCCACAAACAGGCACAACTTTTTATTTTTACTTACCATTATCAAAGGAAAGCAAAAAAAATACCTATGTTGAAAAAGTATTAGAGCGCAGAAAAAACCACGGAGTCGTGTTATTAATTGATGATGTGGAAATAATCCGTATCGTGGGGCGTAAATTATTAGAATCCATAGGATATGAAGTGCTAGAGGCGGCAGATGGTAATAAGGCGATTGAGATATTTGCTGAGCATCATCAACGCATAAACATTGTGTTGTTAGATATGGAAATGCCAGGCATGCGAGGGGTTGATTGCTTGCGAAAGTTAAAAGAGGTAAAAAAGGATATTTACGCGGTGTTATGTAGTGGTTATGCACGGGATGTGACATCAGGTGAGTTGCAGCAAGAGGGTTTTAATTCGCAAATCAGCAAACCATATCGCTTAGCAGAATTAGAGAAAATTCTTGAAGCAGCCTTTCAAAACGGAAGAGCTATACCATAATGTGCGATCTGATTTGGTACAGAATTAGTTTATGCGGTATATTTGGCATGGCATTAGCCACGGCAGAGGAGACAAATTGGGTCGATCAATTAAATCTTGAGACGCATGGATTTGCGAGTTTTGGTTATCTGGACACATCTCATAATAATTGGCTAGGTCAAACGCGTGATGGCACGGCAGAATTTTGGGAAGTGGGGGCCAATGTTATCGCTCGACCAATGGACCGTTTACGCATTGGGGCACAAGTATTTGCCCGTGATTTAGTTAAATATGATAATGGCAATCCAACTTTAGACTGGGCATATGCCGATTACAGGCTGATGGATGCAATTGGTATACAGGCTGGTCGATTTAAATTGCCACTTGGATTATACAATGAATCATTGGATATCGACGCCGCTAGAACGTCGATATTTCTTGCGCCATCTGTCTATGCGCTCCGAAGTCGTGATTTGTATATTTCAACAGATGGGGCAAAAATATATGGGTTATGTGATTTAAATTCAGCTGGCAGTTTTGAATATGCAGCATTTGTAGGGGCAAAAGAATTTAGTACAAAAGATGGATTTGCTACCTACATCTCTGAATTGGGTGTCGGCGATAAAATACACGAAATGAGAATAAATTATGTGGCTGGTGGTATGTGTCATTGGCATACCCCGATTGCAGGACTGGGCTTTCGTGTAAGTGGTGTATACGCAGATGATTTTTATGTTGATGCTTACGATACCGTTAATGTGCAAGATACTGAAACGCATGCTGATTATTGGTCAGGTTACGTGTCTCTTATTTATGAAATGCCGTCAATTACGCTTGTAACGGAATATCTGCGTTTACGTGGTCGTGGTGAAACGCTTTATTCACCAGGAATTCCCGGGTTTGGCAATCGAATTGAAATAAGAGATAATACTGAAGGCGCTTATATAAGTGCGACATGGCATGTGAAACCATGGCTTGAATTTTATGGGGCATTAGAAGGTGCTTGGGTTGATGCAAATGACCGTGATGGGACACGTGCCTATTCTTGGATTGTAGCGGCTAACGTGATGCCGCTACAGCATTGGTCGTTAAAATTGGAATATCGTGATACTTACGGGACTATGGGTATTTATCCTTCGGATAACACCGGGGGGATTGCTTATCATTGGCAGGTTCTCGCATTGAAAACTACGGTGGATTTCTAATGCGGTTATTTCTTATTATTTTAATGCTTGTTGTAGGACAATCAGTGAACGCAGCTGTTGTTGTGGTTCATTCAAGTGTGGTACAATCGGAAATAACAGCCGATCAGGCTCGCGATTTATTATTGGGTCGCACAAATACATTTGAGAATGGGCAGAACGTAATATTGGTGATTTGCATGGATGAGGCAGCAGATGGCTCGATCAAAGCAATTACTGGCCGTAGTGCGAATTTATTATTGCGCGGATGGAAACGATTAGTCTTCTCTGGTTCTGGTGCTATGCCCATGCAATCTTCAACGGTTTCAGATGCCTTGGCTTTAGTTGCGCGCACGCCACGCGCGATGGTCGTATTGCCCGAGGCTAAAGATGTACCTTCTGGTTGTCGTGTAATTAAAATTCTAGATAAGTAATAATAAATTAGCTCACAGCACAGGTGTATTTATTGGAGCATTTTGCAGGAGTTCGTTACGGTTTGCCGGCATAGACCACAAAGGAATAATATGGCGTAGCCAATGCTGTTGCACTTTACTACGAAAATATTGCTCATGATCCCATTCAACTTGTGCCATACTCATAAGAGTTTGGGCAAATTCATAATGTCCGGTAGCATTGGCCAATTGTGCCGCATCGACGTATTCCTGAATATTGCGTCGCTCAATCCATCCAGCGCCATACATGGGAAAAAACCAGCCGCTCATATAACATAACGTTGATAACGTGTGACCAATACAGGCGAATATCCATTCACGTACAGCAGAAGGTTGTGATCCAAGACTGGCCAGCATCTCTCCAACAGTTGCGCGATGGTCAGTTTCTTCACGACCAATTCTCGTTATAGTATCGCGCTCCTCCAAGTTTTTGACTGAATGAGCATGTCCATAATAAGCCAAAGACGCAGCGCGTTCGCCTGCGTGTGCAGCACGTAATATGCGAATGAGCTGTTGCTCGGCTTTAGGCACATGGACTCCTGCGACCGAGCTAAAAGTAACAGTCTTTTAGAGCGAGTCGTGGTTTACAGTGAAACTTTATAGGCCTTATTTGGTTTAACTGAACTACGAATTTGATCAACAACGTTAGTGGGGACTGGGTCGTCGAGCGTTAAAATCACCAATGCATCGCCGCGTCCGTCAATTCGACTGACTTCCATGCGTGCAATATTAATTTTATTGTCACCTAATATCGAGCCGTAACTACCAACCATGCCGGGACGATCTGGATATTCCATAACTAATAAATGACCACCGACAGGTAGATCAATTGAGTAATCATTGTAGCGAACGACGCGCAATTGGTTGTTTACTAAACTACCACCAATAATGTGTTCCCCTTTGGTGGTGACAGCTTTGACTGTGAGTTGTTCGCTTGGTCCACCATTGCTGCCTTTGGTTTGTTCACTTGATGAACTGACCAAGGTTATGCCGCGTTCTTCTGCAATTTTGCTGACCGTAACAAAATTAACAATTTGATCGCTAATCATAGCGAGCGCGCCTTTAAGTGCGGCGGTCGCTAATGGCTTCGTATCGTATTTTGCTAAATCGCCGCGGGCAATTACTTCTAAACCTTTTAACGGTTCATCTAATGTTTGTACAACGGCTGCTCCTAAAGACTCGGCAGCGGCTAAATAACCATCAATGGCTGGATCAACGCGCAATTGCACGTTTACTGCATTAATTATTTTCCCAGTTGCGAAAAACGCATTAAATTGATTCGCAATGTCGACAGATACTTTGACTTGCGCTTCTTCAGTACTGGCGCCTAAATGCGGAGTAATAATGCAATTCTTGGCACCACCTTGGACGTATTTAAGCAATGGATTATCTTCAGGCATTGGCTCAGTTGCAAATACGTCAATGGCCGCGCCAGCAATTGTGCCTGCAGCTAAAGCATCAGCGAGCGCAGCCTCGTCAATAATACCACCGCGCGCCACATTGATAATGCGCGCTGATTTTTTCATTTGTTTAAGGCGATCAGCATTAATTAAATTACGCGTTTGTTCAGTTAAAGGTGTGTGCAATGTAATAAAATCAGCACGTTCTAATAATTGGTCAAGTGTGACTGATTCGATGCGTAATTCTTTTGCGACTTCTGGACTTAAAAATGGGTCGTAAGCAACAACACTCATGCCAGCAGCTTGTAAAACTTGCGCGACGTGTTTACCAATTTTACCGAGCCCAACGATGCCTAAAACTTTTCCATCTAATTCGACGCCAGTAAAAGATTTTTTATCCCATTCACCTTTGTACGCTAATTTTCCATGTGCTTGTGGAATCATACGTGCGGCGGCGAAGACCATGCCAATGGTGTGTTCTGCTGCCGATACAATATTTCCTAAAGGTGCGTTCATTACGATAACGCCAGCTCCAGTGGCATTCGGCAAGTCAACATTATCGACACCAACTCCGGCACGACCGACGATTTTTAATTTCCCAGCACCAGCTTTGATGACCGCTTCGTTAACTTGGG
>JAHEDF010000519.1 GCA_024641365.1 Planctomycetota bacterium
ACCACAAGCAATGCAGGGCCGACCACCGGTACCTGCACAACCGACTCCATCACGTGGTGTTCCACAGTTGCCGCCAGCTGGACAGCCAATGGGCAATGATCCTCGCGATAAGCATTTATCCAAAGCTTCTCCGCCGTCATTAGATAATGCGCGACAAGCTCCTGGTGGAAAAGTTAATTTAGGTGCCACTGACCCTAGTTTAAAACGTTATCAAGAAGCTTCAAAATCAGGTGGCGGAGTAAAAACCTTATTAATTATTTTAATCGGGTTAATTGTGCTGCTAATTCTAGCCGTCTTAGCAATTATTTACGTGCCAGCAGTGCGTGGAATTTTACCGCAAGAATTTCAACGTACCTTGATGGGCTCTCCAACCACACAGCCCGCTCAACAACCCGCCCCTGCCGCTGAACCAACAAAACCGGCGGATGAAAATAAGCCGGCGGATGAAAATAAGCCGGCGGATATAAATAAACCAGCAGACGAAACTAAACCGGCGACAGAACCTACTAACGCCACAACTGCTCCTGAAAATACGCCTGCTACACCAGCTGATTCAGGGACGGATCCAGCTGCTGAACCCGCAAAAGCGGCTGGGGAGGGTGCTAATGGTCAGTGATAATGATGCCTTACGCTTACGCCGGTTAGTTTTCTACGCTGCCGACATTGACCGCATTAATGCGGTCTTGCTGAGCTTTGTAAAAAAAGCCAATGCGCAATGTGCTTTAGTGATTGATAAAGAAGGGCACATGGTCGCCCGCCAAGGATTCTTTAAACAGGACTCTTCTGCACTTGCCGCGCTCGTTTCTGGTTCTTTCGCTAGCACACGTGAAGTCGCCCGTTTGCTTGGTGAGCCCGAATTCCGTGTTTTATTTCACCAAGGGCAAGGCCAAAGTATTCACATTACCTTATTAGGAGAGCGTACACTCTGCGTAACCGTATTTGGCTCAGCAATTAAAGCTGGGATGATCCAAGTATTATGCAAAGAATTAGCAGGTCAGCTCGAAGTCATTCTTGATGAAGCTGCTAAGCGCAAACCTGAAGATGAGCCAAACGAAGGTTTGGGCAAAACTTTCTCCGACGACATGAAGAACCAGCTCGACGCGTTGTTCGGAAATCTCTAGCACCGTTTTTTTTCGCAGGCAGGTTTTTGTATGGGTTTTCAAGGCCAACTGAGCTCGGTCAACCTGACTGATATTTTTCAGACGCTTCATATGAATCGTCAAACTGGGACCCTTTCTGTAGCAAGCCCCGACGGTGTTCGACATCTTTATTTTGATGCTGGTCAAGTTGCATTAGCTGATGCACCACAAATTGATGGGCGTGCTTTTTTATTAAACGCATTATTACGAAAAAATTTATTGTCCCCAGAACAAGTAGACGATCTTAATCAACGTCTCTATTCTTTAGGGCAGCCATTACGCGATATTATTTTGGCCAGTGGTTATATTCAAGAAAATGAACTCAATGATGTCTGCGCTTGGTGTATTGAGGAATTAGCCTGTCCAATATTTGAATGGCAAGAAGGTGACTTTACTTTTACTGATGGAGCCCCCGTTCCCCAATTACAAGGCCCTGATGTGGTTGCCATGGGGCATGTTGGGCTCCAAACGACGCAATTGTTGTTAGAGGCAACGCGCCGAAAAGACGAATGGCGTCGTATTCGTGAAGTCATTACTGATCCATCGGCGTTATACATCGTGGATAGCGAAGGCCGAAATAATTTACGAAATATTGAAACCGACCCAGAAATGCTCAAGGTGCTGCGTTATTTAGATGGGCGTCATGTTTTAGACAACGTAGCAGATGCCGTCGGTGTTACGCGCTTTGATACGTTTGCGATTGCTGCTCAATTAGTCTTAGCGGGAGTTGCTCGTCCGCGAACCCCACAAGAAGTCATAGAAGATGCTGAAGAATTGCGTGCAAATAAAGATGTCTCAGGTGCATTAACACTTTTAGAAGCTGTTCATAAAGAAAATCCGGTCCCTGAAGTAGTACGTCCACTTGCAGAATGTTATGCAGAACTAAAGCAAGGACCACGTGCAGTCGAATTATATTTAGAATTAATTCAATTTGCTCAAGATCAAGGTGATTTAGAGCAGGCACGTCTTGATTTAGACACTGTATTAGCGTTATCGCCTGATGATCCTGATTTAAAATTTGATCGCGCGAAAGTGTTAGCGGAATTAGGTTCGATTGAAGAAGCCGCAAAGGCTTATGTCGACGCTGCCCAAGCCTATATTAACACGCGTGATACTGGCCGAGCAATTGATGCCTGTCACCGTGCCAAAAATTTATTGCCGCGATCACCAGACCCGCATCGCTTTTTAGCTAAAGCCTATTTAATGGATGGCCAAACTGAAAATGCTTTGGTCGAATATAAATCATTATGGCATGCTTTATTAAGCACATTACGCCCAAAAGCTGCGTTAGATCAACTCACGAAAACGCTCGAAACAGATTGCCGCTTTAGTAATATTAAGGAACAAGTCCTTAATCACGCGCAAAATTCTGAAGCCATTAAAACCAGTAAGGCTACTCGAGTTTTGGTTTATTTAGTCATGTGTCTCGTGCTCGCTGGGGCTGGCGTCTTAGGCTTCCAATGGTGGAAAACGGTTGTTCGAGAAGACAAGGCTCGCCAAGCTTTTGATGCCGTCAAAGCGAGTTCGTCTGAAAAAGAGCGCGCTGGGCAATACCCGTCTCTTTTTGCCGAATTAAATTCTTTGCGTACCGATTATGGTGGCACCAAAATTATTCCTGATGTCGATACGCTCTTTAATCAAATTAAAGAGAGTTATGAAAATCGAGCAACCGAACAGGTACAAACAGCGCGTGCTTTACAGGCTGCTGGCCAACATCCAAAAGCGCTCGAAACGTTAAGACAAGTTAAAATCAATTTCCCCGGTACCAAAGCCGCTGAACAGGCAAACGCTTTGTTGGCTGAGGTTGGGGATGATCAAATTACGATTGCGGTAAAGGCTGAAATGGAAGCTGTTAACCGTTTATGGACAGCTCTTGATTGGGATGCGGCCTTGGCTCAATTAAAAGATATTTTAAGCAGAGATAATTTACCCGCTAAATTGCGCGGAGAATTAAC
>JAHEDF010000520.1 GCA_024641365.1 Planctomycetota bacterium
GTGCAACACAAACGTGGCGAAAAAGTGATCGTTGGAAAATACAAACGCCGTAAACATAACCTCAAACGCCGTGGTTTCCGCGCTGATTTGACTGTTGTTGAAGTCGTTTCGATTAGCGGCTGACGCACTGCTCGAGCAAAGTTGAACGGACTCTGGCGTACCGCCACGGCCAAATAGGCTGTGGCGGCTTTCGTTGGTAAAAAGGAGAACGGTTTATGCTGCCGATTGCCTCAAATTATATTCGCAAAATCCTCTTACGATTATTGGCGCTGCTTGCGATACTATTATTTAGTTCGCAATCATTGATGACAGCCATTGATATGCGTGATCTGGTTTTATTTTCACCGATTACCACGAAACGTTTCCCGGTAGTCGCTGTCCCTCCATTTCAAGGACAGGGTGAATCTTTGGCAGATATGGGTGCCGACGATGACGGATGTCGTCATAGTTCTGGTGCTTGCGAATATGATTATTTTTTAGCAATTGATCCCGACACGTATTTTACAGCATTGGTTGCAGAATGGGATGATCGAACAGGACAATTTCGCGGAAAATTATCTGGAGAATTTAAAGTCTGGCTTGAAAAAGAATTTAATTCGCAATGGCAAATTGATTTTAATAAAGGCTACCAAATGGCAGTAGCGGTAGCAAAAGCAAGTGGAACACCGCCACCGGATCGCCGCGCGTTTACCCTGGCTCAAGGGGATATCCCCATCGAAAGGCGTTACGATTATGCCTATAAATGTTACGCAAAACGTGGCGCTCGTCCTGCTGTATTGGCAAAAGTCTCATTAATGGGAGCATGGGCACTGCGCTGCCGAATGAATTTACCAATTGCGCACACCTCATTGATGGGTGGTTATAAAGAGGTTAATGATAAAGTTGCTCGTCAAATTACCCAGGGCGAAAAATTTTCCTTATCAAAATGGTTACCGATCTATCGCGATGTGTTTGAAAACGCGCGATTAACTGATGAAGCTTACTTAATTGCAGGCCTAACTACGTTTGGCATGGAAATTCGTGATGGCAATTTAAAGAATGCTCAAAATATATTAAATAAATTAACAGAGCGCCTGAAGAGCAATGATAACGGCGAAATTATGCGTGGTATCGTACGTTCACGCATTACATTATTGCGTGAATATTTAATGTTTACCGGTCGAGCGGCTACGCATTTTATGGAAGCTATTGCCAACGAAGAATTTCCGCGCAGCAAGTTACCAGAAACAATTTTAGTAGTTGCTGAATGTTTACGCCGCCAGGCAGGTGATGGCGCACAAAGCCAAGCCGCTGCTGTGCGTGCAATGGATTGGTACTTGGCATTGTCAAAAATGGCTGAAACGCAACCGAAATTACGTGATGAAATGCGAGCCCAAGGGCGAGTTCCTGGTCCCGATTCACCTTATGAAGTGCAACTTGGTTGGATCGCGGATTCGCATTACAAAAAATTAACTGATGCTGGTGTAGTTCACGCTGGCGCAATTGCTGGAGTGGATAAAGCGTTGTTGACTGCAATTGTATTTGACCGCATGGGCTTTGCTGATTTTGTGAATTCAGGTTGGCGACCAATTACTGGAGCTACACAAGCAGACAGTGCTGTAATATTGGATCTTATTGGCAAAGCCATTCTCGACTTTGCATTTAGAAATGACACATGGCCGGCTACCATTGGTGAATTATGGGAGCGAGGTTTTATTAAAGATCGTAATTATTTAAATCGCTTTCATTGTCCAGTAACTGGCAAGCCATATTTATATAAACAATTGATAGGCAATGTTTCAACGACATCTCCAATGACCATAATTGCAACCATGTCTGATCCAGTGCCGACCAATCAAGGTCCTCGTTATGGTGTATTTCTTGGTAATGCGACAGTGATATGGAGTGCAACGCCTGTGAAGCCAGGTGAATTGTACAAAAAATAAATATGCGGTTCGCAGAAGTAGCTGGGCATAAATCCATCGCCACGTTATTACAGCGATTGGTTTCTCGAGACCGATTACCTCATGCACTATTATTAGAAGGCATTCCTGGTTGTGGACGCCGTACCGTTGCACTTGCTTTGGCACAAGCGTTATTGTGTCAACAACCGCAAGGCGGTGATGCTTGTGGTTCATGTGATGCCTGTCATTTAATTATAAATGGGACTCATCCGGACTGTACAGTGCTTCCCCATGAACGAGAAGTTGCTGACATCCCGATAGATATTATTCGAGAACAAATTACAGAACAGGCTTTTACCACCCCATTAATGGGAGAACGTCGGGTTTTTATACTTCCAGGCATTGAACGACTTAGTAGTGCTGGTGCCAATACTTTATTAAAAGTTTTAGAAGAGCCGCCGAAAGGCACATTTATTATTATGACGACGCATACTGCTGCGGGTGTGCTGACAACTATTCGTTCCCGTGCACAACTTTATAGGCTTTCGCCGTTATCGCATGACGCCATCTTTAAAATTTTAACCACTCGAGGTATGGATGGCCAACAAGCACAATTGATAGCAGCTGGTGCCCGAGGAAGCGTGCGAGGATTTGATGAGAAAGCAGGGGAAGCGCCGCTTGACGAATTAGAAACATTGAGTCGCGGTGAATTGCGCATGGATTTAGTCGCCACCGTTTTGAAAAAACTCCCGCAAAAATTAACCGAGGAAATGGGCAGTACTACGTTAGCTGGCGAACAGCGCCGCATACTGTCATTGTGGCTAGAGTTATTACTGCAACGTTTGCGACTAAATTTAGCTTCTGAAGATACCAATATGGCAGAAGAAACGGCCACCGTCATTGAGCGTATTTTTAGGCTTCAACATGACTTGCAGCGGCACATTAATCCTCACATCGTGATTGAAGGATTGGCTCTGGCCCAGCGCTAAACGATCAAAAGAGCTCACATTATGCTGTAGTACTCTGAGGGCACAGGGACTTATAAGTTGGCTCGTGCATGGTTGCATGCGCCACTGATACTGTTTCAATAGACATCAACTGGAGTGTACATGGGTCGCGATGCTTTGTTAGATATGTATTTAAAAGATGTGTCAGTCTTTTCCGTGCTGACTCGCGAAGAGGAATGTGCGTTGGCTAGACGCATACGCT
>JAHEDF010000073.1 GCA_024641365.1 Planctomycetota bacterium
ACCTCATCCGCCACTCAAGGCTGAGCCTCGCTCCAAGTAAGCGAGAAATTGATCTTCAAATGGTTGGTCCGTATCCCAACGTATTTGATCAAGTTGCCAACCTGCACAGGTCCGCGTGATATCATCACACCACGTCGCAAATGCAGCACGATATCGTGCGAGGTCGTCTTTGGTTAACCAGATGCGCCGTTGTTCGGCGGTTTCGACATCCTCTAAACGAATTTCACCTTCAATGGTGGGTTCACGTTCTGCGGGGTCAATAATGTGAATGAGGTGTGATTCGGCTGGCCAGGAACGTATAATTTTTAGAGACGGAATAGTTAGCGTTGGGTCTGTGCCTAAACAATCTGTAATCACAAACACAATGCCGCGACGTTCATTACTGGCACTAAATCGCGGCAAAGAAGCAGCGAGATCAGAAGTGCCGGAAAAAGTTAATTGCCGACAGTGTTCAACTAAACCATGGATATGTCCCTGTCCTTTTAAGGGCGGCAATTCGCGACGACAGGTATCACTGATGCTATGCAATGACAAACGATGCCCACCAGATAAAGCTAAAAAACCGAGAGCGACCGTGAGACGTAATGCTTCACGACGTTTACGTGGACAGGGTTCAATCATGGAGGTGCTGCGATCAAGCAGCACGTGGACGTGATATTCCTGAATTTCTTCAAAGACGCGGACGAATAAACGATCAAGTCGTGCGAATACGCGCCAATCAATTGAGCGATAGTCATCACCGCGTGCGTAATGACGATGATCTTTAAATTCACGTGTATGACCAGCAGCTGGTGTTTGCGCCGGACCTTGGCGACGTTGGCGTCGGCGTTTGCGAACTTGTAATGCCAGTACGCGTAATCGATTTAAAAATACCGGATCAAATAAATCGTCGTCAGCTGATGCTGGAGTATTATCACGGGACATTGTTGCCTCGTGCTTCAGGCGCAGGTGGTGGTATCTGTTTTTCGGCAATGGCGACAATTCGCTGTGAACCGACCGGCAAGAGCACAATTCCGTGAGTTGCTGAACCAACAGCTAATCGTTCTCTGCTAAATTGATCATTATTATTTTCATTGTTAGCGGGAATTGCACCCCCGAGTGTCCAATTATTAATTGTATCTTCGACAATTGACCATTCATTATCCCACATTTGTTGGTCAATAATTTCCAGTCGTTCTATATCAATCGTCATGACACCGCCTGTGCCGGAAATCCAACCCAAGCGTCCTTGAACGACGCCAGACACCCATGGGTTTTGCACTTGTGTTAAAGCGTTTTCTTTATTTTTACGTACGATCTCAGCAAAAGGAAAGTCAGCAAGAATATCACCAGAATCCAATGAACAAACTTTTGCACTTGTCTGAGAGAGCATGAGTGCTCGACGTCCATAAATGCCAAGTATTAAACCAGCGGGTAATTGTACATTGTGCAGTGGGAGCGCTAAGGGAATTACCGCTGTTGTCGAATAATCGCCAACAAATAAATGTGAATCAGCTGCGTAGACACATGCCCATGGATTGCGTGCGTGATTTATAAAGGTGGTTGTCCAGCTTGTTGCAGATTCATCATTTTGCTGAGAAGGTTGGTAATAAACAGCACTTCTTCTGCGCACACGATATCCGTAACCAGAGCCTCCATATCCATAACCAGGTTGATTATTGGCAACGACGACGGGTTTATTGGTTAATGAAACTTGTGAATCGGCAACTTTCGCATCGCTAAAAGACCACTGAATAATGCCATGCCGCACATCAATGACGGCAGCATGCTTTCCTAAGACCACAGCAAGATCGCCGCTGATTGCTTGTGATGGTCCGCTATTAGTTTGCTTAGATAATTCAGGTAATGTTAAATTCCAGTGCAGGCGACCAGCTAGCGGATCAATACCAATTGCCTGTCCTGTTTTATCACTCCAAGCAAATACGATGTCATCATGAGCAAGTACACCATCTGGTTGAACTATATTACAACGCCAGAGTAACGAACCGTCTGACGTCGCATATGCAGTTACGCCATCATTGGTCGAAACGATAATCCGCCCTTTGGTAACAGCTGGACGATACATAGAACGACGTGGAGAAATCTCATAACCAGTAAACGGATTTCTTTCTTGTGTCCTGGGTGGTGATGAGGGCTTTATCTCCCACGCGCGCGCGCCAGTAGCGCGATCGATAGCAACGATCTGTCCATTTTCTAACAGCACCATGGCGCGTTGATCATCAAGCCAGATACCATGAATATTTTGTAAAAAAGTAGCGCTCCACGCGATATCCCATGGTGCCGGCGGCAACGCACGAGAAACAGGTTTGGGTTTTTGTTTAATTGGTTGTGCAATGAGGTGATGTAGTGCTTCAAGGCTCGTGCCGAGGCCATCTGGAAATACCAGACACAGTGATTTATCAGCTTCTAATTCAGCTACTATTTGATCACGAGCTTCGTGCCGACCTAAATGGTGTAAGGCCAATAAACGACCAACTAATATCCAACCGGTATCTTCTTTGGTGCTGGAGTTATCGGCTTCTTCCAGCAGTGCGAGCACGGTTTGCCAATCGTCCGCATGTCCTTGTGCTGCTAATGCCGCTGCACTTCGCCAACATGAGCTTGCTAAACGTGTTGCTAATTGATCGCGAATATCTTCGCTAATTTCTAAATTATCCACACCAGCTAATAAGCGTCGAATAGCAGTGCGTAAGAGATTTTCATCACCATTTTTTCCCAGTGCAGTCAGCCAGCGCTCCCAATGTCCTGCGGTTGCAGGTTCCAGCTCGGTTAATCGTTTCATGCACGCAATTGATGCACTGCTATTACCTGCTTCAGTAAATACGACTTCTAGGCGTGTAACTAAAGTGGGATCATTTAATTGATCAATTGCGACATCGGTTAATTTACTGGCCGTTGCACCAGGGTTTCGTGATTGTGAAGTTGGATCAAAATCAAGTAACGCTGCGCGTACACGACATTCCGTGGCAAGCGTGGGGTCTTCGTTTGCAAGTAACTGTAATTGTCCAGGTAATTGATCTTTGTATGCAGATGAATTTTCTAATAACACCACTAATTGACGACGGAGGGATGCACGTCGCTCTTGTGGAAATCGTGCATCTGCCAATGCATTATCGATGAGTAAAATAGCGGGATCGGCGCGATCGCGCGCGACGCAAATTTCCGCACATGCTAACATACGTTCAATATGTGTATCAGTCCATTCAGTGACTGCTGCTAAAGCGTGGCATTCTTTTTCTAAAAGAGCGACATCACGATCTTCACCTGCAGCATCAGTGGTGGCTTCCAACCATAAACGGTAACGAGCTACTGTATCGGTGAGTGCACGAGTTTGTTCGGCGGCTTGTTCGCTTGCTTGCACATCGCCTATGCGACCAGCTAAACGAATGGCCTGCACGCGTAATTCAAAAAATCCAGGATCTATTGTCAGTCGTTCATTAATGGCGCGATTAGCCGCAGCGAATTGTTTAATCGACATCAAAAATTGCACCATGTCGAGTACTTGTTCAGGTGCAGCGGTGGCTGGAATTGGACGATTTAATAATTCATCAACGCGGCCACGATTTCCTGCGGCTAACCACGTCTCACTTAATTCACGAGTTAAGTCAATACGCTCAGGATCAGCGGCAAATAATTCTTCTAAGATATGCGCCGCCTCCGTATGGCGGCTATCACGGCGTAATTCTCGCGCTAACGCTAATAAACGTTCATGACGATCAGTAGCCGGTAATGATTTAGCAACTTGGCGACGTAATGTTGTTGCTTCGTCGCCTTTGCCAAGGTCAATCAAGGTACGAATTCGCCGTAAAATTAAATCAGTGCGATTTGGTTGCGCGACGAGACGTTGCGAGAGCCATGCGTCGAGTGCAACGGGATCATGAATGCGTTCATGCAGCGTAAATAATTCTTGTTCGAGACGGGCGCTTCCGCGATCACCGGTCGTTGCAGTCGTGAGTACCGCTAACGCATCGCGACGACGATCAGCAGCTAATAATAAACGAGCTAAATCTAAAGCGGCGGCATCATCGTTTGGATTTGCGTCCATGCGTTGGCGGGCAGCGACAATCATATCGTTTCGTTCTTTTTCGCTGCCAGCTAATTCTAAACGACGACGAGTAATTTCAGCACGTCGCCAATGATCCGGTCCTAATAATTGAAGTAAATTATCTAATCGCTGTGCTGCCTCAGTGGCTTTATTAAGCGCAACTTCGCTTGTAGCTGCTTCGACATGAATTTCCACCAAAGCTTCTGGTGAGGGTTCGCTCGCTAATGCCGCCGTAAATGTCGTTAGTGCGGCATCATGTAATCCAGCTAAAGCTTGGCGACGACCAATATTTAATTTACCAGCAGCAGACGTTTCTTTTTCGGCAGCGGCCGTTAAATAATTATCGACTAGTTCGCGACGGCCTAATTTGATTGCTTCGCTCATTAACCGTTCAATCCATTGTTCGCGCCGCCACACCACGGATTCCATTTCAATGGCTTTTGCTAAATGATCGATTGCTTTTGGGTCACGTGCATCGTTTAAAACAGAAAAGGCGAGCCACTGTAAATAAGCAGATTGTGGAAAATCCGCAATTGCCTGACGCACAGCAGCAGCAGCAGCGGGATCGCGCGTCGCATGCAATAAACGAATTAATACAATAGTCGCGCCTGTATCTTGCGGATATTGTCCAAGGTGGACGCGATACAAATTTAATAATTCGGGTAGTCGTTGCGCTTTGCGATAGGCGTCAACTAATTGTGTAAGCGGTGCTTCTAAGGTGGCATCTTCATGTAAAGCACCGCGTAGCGGTAACGTGGTGCTGCTCGGATCTTCTGCGGCATAACCCTGCAGTGCACATGCTAATAATAAAGCGGAACAAGATAATAATGTTCGCTTCATGGTGTCCTCCACCGTGGTGTGTTAACTTTTTGACCAAGCATTATCACAATTAAACACCTGGTGCTGGTAAAGTTAGTAAAATTTCATCGATAATTTTATCTGGCTCGACACCTTCGGCTTCACCTTCGAAATTTCTAATGATGCGATGTCGTAGTGTTGCATGTGCAACGCGCTTAATATCACTGGCTGCCACTGCAGGACGTCCAGCAATTAATGCGTGAACGCGCGCGGTGCGCATTATTGTTTGTAGTGCACGTGGGCTCGCGCCATAGGCAACCGTACGTTTAACAACGCCGAGAGCTTGTGGTGAATCGGGATGGGTGGCTAAAATTATATCAGCTGCATACAAGGCCAGTGGTTCACTGATAGCGACTTCTGATGCCTGGAGCGTTAATTGCTCAATTTCTTCACCATTCATAATAGGTTCAATGGTTGCTTCACTAAATCCACTGGTGCGATTTGCGATCGCGACTAATTGTTCGCGTCCTGGAAATTTAACCGTCAATTTAAATGAGAAACGGTCGAGTTGTGCTTCAGGTAATGGATACGTGCCTTCCATTTCGACCGGATTTTGTGTAGCGAGCACAAAAAATGGCGATGGTAATGGCAGACTTTCATTACCGGTTGAAACTTGGCGTTCTTGCATGACCTCAAGCAACGCGGCTTGGGTTTTTGGTGTCGCACGATTAATTTCGTCAACTAATAATAAATGACGAAAAACAGGTCCGCGCTCAAAGCGTAAACTGCGCCGCCCATGGTCGTCTTCATTAACGATGTGGGTGCCAAGAATATCAGCGGGCATTAAATCCGGCGTACATTGGACGCGGCCAAAAGAGAGACCAAGGACTTTTGATAAAACGCGAACTAATGAGGTTTTCCCTAAACCAGGTACGCCTTCTAATAAGACATGCCCTTGGGTTAGCATGGCGACGAGGCAATCGGTAATTAATTGTTCATTGCCAACAATGCCTTTGCCAATTTCTGTGCGTAGCGCAGAAAAGCGTTCATTAAATTTCGTAATTAAAGTGGTGGGATCAAGCATTGGTGCCTCATGCATATTTTGTATATTAGGGTTCTAATTTTTCACGGAGGAGAGAAAAATAGGCTTTAATTTGTGCGCGGCGGCTGGCTGGTAATGCATCTTCATCAAGCGCGCGTTCTTCTGAGTCGACAATGGATAGTGGCGTTTGGCTAACGCCGCGAGCAGCGCCTTCATTGTGTTCACGACCACTGACTTGTAACTGTTCGCTTTGGCCTGATCCGGCTTCGGCCACCACGGTGCTATCTTGATTTGGCTTTGTTGCTGTGGATGCACCCATGCTCGAATCCACGTGGCCGTGACCAGCCTGCGTGCCACCGGGCATGGCGACACTTCCCGCACCTGATCCTGACGAGGCGCCCGCTGCACCACTACCTGGAACTGGAATTGATCCACCATTTCCTTGGCCACTTCCGGTTCCTGGGACGGGAATAGATCCCTGTCCTTGACCCTGCCCTTGTCCTGGTTGTTGTCCTTGTCCCGGTTGTTGACCAGATGACTGTCCACTTTGTTGACCGGAACCAGGTTTATTTCCTGGTTGGAAACGCGCAGGTGGTAACGAGCCTGAGGACAATGGTGAGCCGCTGCTACGGTTATTGTTTTGTAATTTAGCGAGCGCGCCTGCAGGTGACGATAATAAACGACTACCTGTGGAACGTAAACGATTCGCAAGCGATGTCATTTTTTTCGACGCATCTTGTCGTTGTTGTTGGCGATTGAGATGCTGCGCTAATTTTTGTAACGCGTCGCTTGCTTGCTGCGACTGTCCTTGTTGGAGGGCGGCGTTGGCTTGATTAATCGCATCAGCCGTGCTGGATTTGTCGCCCGCCCCCACTTGTGCGGCGCGTTCCATGGCTTGTTCCAGGCGCCGACGCTCATCAAGCGTAATATCTTTTCGCTCTAGTTTTTCTGCTAATTTTTGTGCTTCAGCAGCGGCTTTATCTAATTCACCTGCACGCAGAGCCGCTGCTAAATCTGCAGTATCCGCATGGCGTTCTAATTCATTGAGCAAACCTGCATTGGGTGTTTCTGATTGATTTAATAATGATGCAAGATCTTCAGCACGACGCGCAAGGGCATCAAGCTCTTTTAAAACTTCAGGTTGCGTGAGGCCATCACGCTTGGCTTGTTCCTGCGCTTCACGAATTTTCTCTTGCAGTTCATCGAGTTTTTCTTTTTCGCTTTCTTCTAATGCTGACGTTTTTACTTTTTCCGCTTCACGAACTAAGTCTTTTGTTTGCTCCGCTAATTCATCGCGTTGATGCGTATCTAATTTTAGTGGTGCTGTTGGTGGAATTGGCGCAAGTAAACCACTCATTAATAATAACGTTATGAGCACCAATGCAGCAACATGACGGTAGGGTAAGGCTATCGGTAATGCCTGTGCCGTGTTCACATGTGGTAAATACTGACGCGCGCGTCGCAAATGTTCTAGTGCAAAAGGTCCAGGTTCTGGTGATGTCGAAAATGACCAAGCATTTAATAATAATTCTTCAAGTTTGAGTGCTTGATCAACATGTGCTAACGCCCCAGCTATCGCAGGCGTTTGTTGCCACGCCATAACAGCGAGAATCACAAGCCAGATTGGAATGCCAATGACAATCCACGTGGGCAAACCGAAGCCAATGACGTGTGCACAGGCAATGACGATAATTAGTGCAAATAACCAACGGAGCTGTTTCGTTAAAATTACTATACCACGCTGAAATGCTAAACGTATGCGGGCCTGTCTGGCAATAACGTGCAGGTTATTTACTAAATCCGGGTCGGTACCCAGTGGAGAAGGCGTGGTATTCGTGACAGTCATTATTTGAGCTCGCGTAATACTTGTTCTAAACGAGCTCGTGTTTCAACATCTTTAGTGGTCTGCAAGGTTTCTTCAGCCGGTTGTCGCACGACTTCGCCTAACTGCACTAATGCTTTAACGGCGGATTCACGACGCTTCCAATCGCGATCTCCTAATTGAGCGACCAATTCAGCAATGCGTGCACGCGTTGCGGGTGCAATGACTGGCGTTGGTACATGTACTTCCATGAAATCAGCTGGCGGAATGAGTAAGGTGCCGCCTATGGTGCGAAGTGGCAAAGCATTTTCCTCTAATTGTCCTTCGACAACATCACCGCTCCATAATTCAAAGCGAAATGGTGGTAGAATGCGATCAATACCGAGTGCGTCGCCATCGCTTTGATTGCTCAGCAAACGAATTTGTTGTGGTGGTACTGGTAAACGATTTTCAAGCAGCCGAACATGTAATTCGGGAACATCAATAATGCCCATAAATTGTTGATCGCCGACTAACAGGGCATGCGGCATGGATGCAGCTACATCGTCACTTTCTTCACTAGAAATATTTCCACCAATTACACCCGTAATGCGATTCATTGCTATGGTACGTCGACCAGTAAAATACGTATCGATGCTTAAGGTGCCGTCAGTTAATAATCCAGAAAAACGACTACCATCACGTAATACAATACGGTATCCACCTTCACTTTGTGGCGATAGCGAAGCGATATCTTCTAATCGTAAATTAAGTTGGCCCCATAATGTGGAGCATAATAAGCGACTGCCAGCAGGTTTGCCAACTAAACGTTGTTGGTCTTCCAACTGAATCATCACATCACCTGGTGGCAATGTTTCTTCACCGCGTGGACGACGTAATAACCAACCTACACGCTGTAAGGTGATGGGAACTTGTTGCCCAGTTGCGAGGGTAAAAATACAGCTGCTTTCTTTATCGACATCAGTCAGCACTTCACCCGTGCGTAAAAATAATGCTGGTTTAGTACCACCACGCAGAGCAATAATTTCTTGCCACGGAATGACGTGCGATTTGCCTTCGACGGTAACGGGAACATCGTTGCCCGTTGCTTCGCCGCGTAACCGTGTGCCAGCACCTAAGGCGAGTAAATCGACATCAGCACCACGCGCTTCAATTAATTCTGGGGGAATACTACCAGCAAGGTCAGGCGCATCGCTGGTTCCGAGACTACCCCAATTAATTATGACGCGACGCAATTCTTTTGATAAATCACCAAGAAAATGGCGTGAGCGTACGCCCGAAAAAGCTTTCTTGACGGCTTTGACATCCATAGCCGTGCCACCAGGACCTTCAGTAACTGCATGTACGAGGGCCACCGCTTTACCGGGCGGAATTTTTAATGTCCAACTAATGACAAGTGAACGCCCCTGATTGGTAACAGTAGGTTTATTGCGAGAATTTGGCGAACAAACAAACATGAGAACATCTTTAAAGCCATGCGGAATATAGTTTGCTGATACGGGCAACGTAATGATGGCATCTTTTTTACCGAGACCATTGGTAATTAATTGTGCCTGATCATTATATATTTGGAACGGATTCCAATTGATGTCAGATTGATTCTCAACGACGGTAGTTATTGGAGCACTGCCTGTATTAATAAAAACATCCACAATTCTAATTATACCAAGATTTGTCATGGCGCGCGTACGACGAATGATTTGAATAGAATTATAAGTTGCCGTCGCCACGCCTTCCTGCCCATCAGGAGTAATTTGGGGATGATTTTGTGGGCTAAAACTCCAATTATTATCCATGCGAATACGATGCATGTTATTGATGGTGCGGCTTTCCAGGGTGCCCTGATATTCAAATTGCCAGGTGTTGCCTTGCCCATCAGCTAATTGCACATTTCCATTCGATTGTCCGAGTTGTGATGGAAGAGCCGAAGCGGCTTGAAAAGTATCGCCGCCATGCACATGCGACCAACTGCTGACAACGCACAGTACAACCACCGTCCATAATAATTTCATGGTTGTCCCTCCGTAGGAGCCGGAGTCGGCGCTTGATTATTTCTACGCCGTGGATTCGGGGTTACAGGCGGGAAACCGGAAGGGGTCTCAGTAACAGGGGTATTTTCTTCGCTTATGCCTGTCTTTTTGTTACTTTCTGAGGCGGAGGGCTCATCTTTTTCTTTCACATCCTTCTCGGGAGGCTGTGGTTTTTCCGGTGCCTTCCAATTCACTAAGCGACGAATCGGCACGCGCCATGTTTGTCCACCCGCTAAAAGTCCAATGGTGCCATCTTTCGTCATGCCTACCAGACGTCCACCATCGCGTAATATAACCACTAATCCGACGCTCTCTTCTGGCTGCTCAAGACTCTCAATATGTTCTATCGGAATTTCAGTCGTGGTATCCTTGGTTATCAGCGACAAGGAGGAACCAGCTAATCCACCATAAAAACGCTCTTCGCTATCAAGCTCAGCACCATCTTCACGGTCATCATCAAGCACAATATTTTTACTGGTATGTCTATAACCAGCAATGCGTGCAGTTAGTAGCTTTTGTACACCGTAACGACTGGTCGTTATGTCACATTCTTTTACGGCAGGTAAAACGCGTAATTTTGAGCCATCACGCATGGTCACCAACCAGCAGGGTGGTTCATTAATGCGTTCGATGCGCGCCAATTGGTCAAATGCAATATCCGCCTGTCCAAATGCGGATATGACAGGAATTCCTTGCGATGCGTTACTGATCGCTAGGCGAGTTCCATCCGTTAGTATGAGAACCCCTAATTGCTTACTATCATATAGCGATTTGTCGGGATTTTCTTTGGCAATGATCCAAGCGACCTGTGCAGGATTAACCGGTAATTCAACACCCGCTTCGGTTTCTAAACGTAACTCACCTTGCATCGATGAGGCATTAATTGTTTCACCATTAATTAAATGCAACAACGTGCGAAAACCACTCCCTTCTGAGCCAGCTAACTGGTCGACAGGGATTGACACTTCACCAAATTCATTCGTTGCAATTAACGGCCCTCCAGAAATGGTGCCGGTCATTCGCTCGGCTTCGGATCGACCAATTCCCACCAGTGCTTTCCCAGTAAATTCATCAATGCCCACTCGTTCCATAAGCTGAATAATGACAGGTAACAATGGTGCTTCATCCCCAGAGCTTATGGAAAAATTAATAAGCATGTCCGCATATGCTTTGGGAATAACAGGTTTAATTAATCTGTTTTTCCACAGCGGTGTGACGTTGTCGGTGATTTGGCCTACCTGTAAATTAGGTCGTTGCATAACATAATGAAATATGACGCGACTTTGTTGAGGTAGAATTTCAAATTGATAACGCATAATATACTGACGATTATCATTTACTGAAAACAATGGTGGAGTCGGTGCTTTTGCGTCGCCAATAATCCAAATAACGCTTGGACGATTCGAACCAGGTGGGTGTATTGCGGCTACCGCACTGCATTTTTTGGGAATTGTTCCAGGTGTAGCGATCTTACCATCACTATAAAAGCTGCCCATACCACTGCTGCCAAGGTTGCTACGCACTTCAACAACGACGCTTTGTTTTTGTCTGCTAGGATTTGTAATAATTTCTAAATAACGCACCGCATTTCGTTCAGAATCCAATAATATGCGTCTAATTACGTTAAAATTATTTGCTTGCCCAGTAATAACAAGTTCACCGCCATTAGCAGTTTGTTTACGATCGCGCGAATTAAATTCGTTGCCATTAATATATAAAGCGAGGCCGGTATCGAAACAGTCGTTTGTACCATCACTGACTTGACCATTCGGATTAATATCCCACATCATTCCACTAGTATCGTTGCGCTGTTCAA
>JAHEDF010000521.1:0-1796 GCA_024641365.1 Planctomycetota bacterium
CCTACGCTGAACGTATTGCCTTAGATTGTTATTATGTGCGCAATTGGTCGGTGTGGTTAGATTTAGTTATTCTCGCTCGTACGGTGCGAGTTGTGTTGCTGGGCAAGGGTGCTTATTGAGAAAATACGCCCCATGAAAAATTTAGGGCGAACCAAGTCAGCGCTAGTGACAGGCGGTGCCAGCATATTAGCTAAAGGCATTCAATTCCTTGTTGTTATTATCACGGTTCCTTGGCTTTATGAGTATTTAGGTCAGGAACGCTATGGATTAGTGGCGATGTTGACGTCGATTAATGTTTTGCTTAATTTTTCTGATTTCGGCATTGGGAATGGGTTGCTGACTTTGCTCGCGCAGAGCTATGGACGGAATGACCGTCAACAAATGCGGCAATTGATAGCGGGCGCTTTTGTGGTTGTTGGATTCGTCTGTGCCGTGTTCGTAGTTATTTTAATTACCTTATTGCCATTGGTATCATGGTCCCAGGTATGGGGGGTGCAGGGGACGGGAGCTGCCGCTGACGCGCTCCCTGCGACGGCGATCGTCATTATAATCCTGATATTGAGTATTCCTGCAAATATTGGGTTTCGTGTGCGTAGTGCGATGCAGCGAGGATATATCTCGGCCTATTGGGAAATGGTGGGGCATGGTGTTTCTTTTATTGCCATTTGGTTTGCAATAAGTGAGGAAGCGGCAGTTTTTGTTATTATAGGAGCCATGTTATTACCGATTACCTGTGCACAAATTGCAAATACACTGCATTTATTATATCGGGAAGAAGTGGACTTACGTCCACGTTGGTTCGTTGGTTTTTGGGGCAGCTGTAAACAAGACGCTTTCAGGCTTTTCCGCTGTGGATCTGGTTTTTTTATTCTGCAGCTAGCAACGGTGCTCACCTATTCGCTCGATGCATTATTCTGTTCGCATATTATTGATGTCGAAACGGCAGCGGATCTTTCTATTGTTCAGCGTTTATTTGTTATTCCGACGGTCTTTTTAGCGCTCTTGCTGAGTCCGTTATGGCCTGCGTACAGCGAAGCCCTTGAGAAAAAAGACGTACAATGGGTACGCAAGACCTGGCGGCTTTCTTGGGTATTTGTTTCCCTCAGCAGCATCCTGCTTATTATGTTCACGATTTTTTTTGATAAAATAATTTTCTCGTTATGGATGGGACCGATCTATCACGTGGACTCGTCATTAGTATTGGCGTGCGCATGCGCCGTCGTTGCAATGACAGTGGCCCACGCCGCCTCTCTGTTTGCAAATGGAGCTGGTTTAATCAGAGCGCAGGCATGGTGTGGAGTCGCGATGTTGATTAGCACGCCGGTGGCAAAGGTGGCTTTTTGCTATTATTTGGGTGCAGCAGGATTGCCATGGGCGACAGTTGTCGTGACGGTACTATTATTTGCTCTTCCTGTTTTCATTTTGAGCCATCAGTATATTAGGTTGGTCGAACAAGGGCGTCAGGTAGTTTCGTGAGTCAAGATCAAATAATAAATGAGAGTCGCGGCAGAAGCGCGCTGAATGCAATCGGAAGTGGCTTTTGGTATGTGGCGATTGCGGCATTACCATTAACCTCGTGTGTAATTATTCCGATCAATACTCTAGTTCGCCCATTAACGCCATTGTTAGCTATCATTGGTGTTGCCTTCATGCTGATGGCAGGCGGGTTAGTGTGGCCGGAAAAAAATAAACGACTACCATTATTATTGCTCTTAGTATTTTTTGTAATGGCTATTATTTCTACTGTTTATTCATTACTGCAATATGAGCATCCACCGCTTAAAGGATATTCATCA
>JAHEDF010000521.1:1806-2286 GCA_024641365.1 Planctomycetota bacterium
GGCTAAGGGAATGCTTACACTTTGTATTGGTATGATATTTTATTTTTCATGCATAGTG
The DNA here is from genome assembly GCA_024641365.1 of Planctomycetota bacterium. Next base: position 1,865 of record JAHEDF010000521.1, read on the forward strand.
GCCTTACAGTCTGAGCGGATACGTGAAAGAAGTCGCTTGCTGTTGATTGGCGGTATGTTCGTTTCTTTAATCGTGGCTATAATACAGTGGTTTGCCGCGAACGGTGCGGAATGGGCTTTGCAGGTAACGTGGTGGATCCTGAATCATGTTACTGTGGAACATGGTGCCCAAGGTTATCTCACGGCAAATCGCGCGTGGGGATTGGCTTTAGAGCCGAGCTGGATGGCATCCATGTTGACGGTGTTACTTTTACCATTGTCATTCTTTTGGTGGCGCGAACGGCCGACTTGGTTATCAGCTCTCGGTATTGCGATTGCGTATGTGGGAGTTGGTTTGACCACTTCGCGTGGCGGTCTATTAGCTATATTGCTGATCACCCTGATCGCGATGGGTTATCTTGTCATGCAGGCGATTAAAACAAG
>JAHEDF010000521.1:2349-3090 GCA_024641365.1 Planctomycetota bacterium
ATACGAAATGGGGAATAGGATTACTGATGATATTCATGGTCAGTTTAGTTTTAGGTATGCGTACAACCGTAAATGATTATTTAGAGGATCGTTCTATTAAAGGCCTATTATCACAAGAAGAATTATTATCACAGCAACAGATGGGTGGTCTTGGTATGCTTTATCGTTTGGCCTCCGCGGAAGGAGCTAAGAAAACTTTTTTTGAGCACCCGGTGATAGGTACGGGTATTGGCCTGTCACCTTGGAGTATACGCTATCATATGATGCAAGACCCTACGCCAGAATTACGGACTAATGGGGAATATCTTTCGGCAGTAGATGAGGATAAAGGGTTGATGCCAAACGCAAAAAATATGCCATTACGTTTACTGGCAGAGACGGGACTATTGGGATTTGCACTGTATATATTTTTTATTTTAGCGCATGGTCCGCGATTATTTTCTTCCAGATGGGAATTCATCGTGCTGCCGCTTATGGTTCTAGCTGCATTGGTGGTCGATTGGATGTCGTTGGATAGCTTTGCATTGGCGGCACCTTGGTTAGCTTTGGCATGGTCGCGTCAAATAACATTAGACGCGGAATTGAAAGAGAAAATTAATTAAGTAAATACCGTGACATTTAGTTTAATATTAATTAATATGACGCTGATGCCGAAAAATAATATTACGTATCACGTGAAGGAATGGCTGCGATGGTAATATTGGCTGTTTGGACGCGGGATCATAATGAAAATCCTTATGT
>JAHEDF010000522.1 GCA_024641365.1 Planctomycetota bacterium
CCCAGGAGTCCCGCGCGCCGCCCGCGTGCGGGGACCAATGGCGCAGCAAGCAATGCCATTATTAATTCCGCATCGCTTAGTGAAATTATGGCGACCACTGCCATCAACTCGGCGATCACCAGCAAATGCCTCATTACCAATTGCTGTGCAGGCGACGGCGCTCGGCACAGAAAACATGAGTTTATACCAAACGCGTCAACGCCAAGCCAGCGGACGCATGGCAGAAACCCCCTATTTATTAGCGTGCGTAGCAGCCGCATTAGAAGCACATCGTGGTGTTGATGGTGATATATTAATGCCGCTGACGGTCGATTTACGCGAAGCCGGCGACAAACGCTTATTTGCCAATTGTCATGGCTATTGTTTTTTACGCGTCCCAGCTGGCATGGCGACGCGCAGTTTAAAGGAAGCCGCTCTACATCTGAAACAAGCCCATAAAGAATGGACTGCCGCTGATGGATTAATTAAATTATCAGCATCGATGTCGTGGTTTGGGCATTTGCCAACGCGCTTAGGGCGTGCGCAATTAGGAAATCATCGCGCCGGTGTGTGGGCAAGTTGCGTCGTTGCCAATGCAGGTGCCACCCCACTCGCATCATCATGGTTTGGCAGCAAGGTCATTGGCGTCGATCACGCTGCCTGCATTCCAGGGACCCCTGGCATTGGCGTCCTATTTAGACGCGACGCTCGCGGCCTGGGTTTTGACACCATCGTCACCGGACGCGTCGTCTCGTCATTTCCGGCAGCGACCTTTGCGAACCTAGTAAAATACCAGTTGTTAGAGCGCCCAATCGAGTGAGCAAAATTGCATAAAAAAGGCTCATAGACCGTAGTCTATGAGCCTTAGTGGTGCCCAAGAGAGGAATCGAACCTCCGACCTCCGCTTTACGAAAGCATTGCTCTACCGCTGAGCTACTCGGGCGAACGGGCTGGGACGGTATGAGGTCAGTCGCGTCCCGCAAGTATCGAAGGTGGTCACGGCTAAGAGCCGTTTAAAGCCGCTTTTTTGGTAAAAATATTTTAGACAGGTTGGTAAAAAGTCAGCGTTAAGCTTACAGTGATGAATCAAAAAAGTGCAATAAATTTGCCTTTATAATTCACCGCACCCTTACCAACTAAGGGAATACCATTCCAAGGAGTTCCTCTATGAAAAAACTTATACCCTTTTTCGCCCTTTGCGTTTTTGCTATCGGCCTTACTGGCTGTGGCAGTGATTCGTCATCATCAAGTGACAGCAAACCAGCCGCGCCAACAACAACCGATGAAGACTCTGACAAAGTTACCGTGCCACGATTAAAATAATTGACATTATCTATTAACTAAAAATTGCATAAGCCCAGCGCCAGAAAAACGTTGGGCTTATGCAATTATCTACCAGTCATCTTTGTAAATTTTCATTGGTATACATTTTACTTCAACAAATGGAGTCGGTTTAAAATTCAGCTTTTCATTATTTTATTGCGATCGATAGCGTTCAAACGATTTTTGGTGATGCTGCATAATGACATCACCCTTCGCCTCATAGCTGCCAATTACTGTGTGCGGAACATCGGGAATGGCGAGGAATTCATGCTTAATGTTTAACTCCTGTAAGTAAGCGCTATATTTTTTATTCCCTTCAAAATTAGGACATTTTGTGCCATCCCATAGTAATATGTTTAAAGGTGGACGATCGCCACGTTCTGCATAGGCCGCGGCTAAATCATAGGTATTATAACCGATTGGCGAAAAAAATAGCTGCGGCGTCAATTGTCCTTTTTTTTCTTGGATGTCTTTTTCTGTTTCGTATCCAGATCCACCAGGCGCCGCCGACAGAAATAATTCTGGGTATTTAAACATGATGCGCGTCACGCCCCGCCCACCATTTGAATAGCCTTCTAATGCGCGACCCTCTCGCTTATTCAAGGTGCGATAAGTTTCATCAATATGCGGGATAAGTTCTTTCACAAAAACAGTCTCGCCCATCCCATGCTGCATATCAGGCATATCATACCAACTCATTGGACCACCATTGGGAAACACATACATAGTTGGCTTGATAGTTCCTTTTTTGATAGCCGCATCCACATAATTTGCGATGAGAACATCTTTATTTTCCGCACCACTACGACCACCATGTAAATAATAGACAACCGGATAGCTTTCCGTCGCTGTTTCATAACCAGGCGGAAAATAAATATAATATCCGACCGGAATACCCATAGACGGGCTCGTGAAAATAGCATGCTGTAATGTTGACGGTAAATTGACTTTGTCCGTTTCATCTTGAGATAATGGATTTACCCAGAGAAACGCTGGTCTATTATTTGGCATAATCTCATTCGGTGTGTCAGCATTTTCAGCGGTAATCGCATTCACACAAACTAGGCACATAAAGAGCGCTAAATAAAAATAACGGCACATAAATTTTGTTACCCTGCTCTCATAATTTGGATGTATGCCAAGCCGCATAACATGCTACTAGATAATCCACTGAGAATACTGCAGGGAAAAGTAGAGGACGGCAAGTCATTGTGCTACAAGTATACGAAGATGCCTGTCCCGCAAAATATCCCGTAGAACATGCCTAGCTGTTCTGGATGCCTGTCCTTTCTATGAGCATATTGCTAATAGATAGCTGTCGGGAACCATCAATGTGCCATTAATGTTGATGGCATGGGCAAGCATCTAGTGGTATACTCAACCAAATGGAGTGCCAAATGGTGCAACAGACCAAAACGGTTGGGATCTGGCAGCAGGTGGTAAAACCGTTTTTAGTGTTGTCTGTGTTGCTCGGCATTGCTGCGTTACTTCAAATGAAAGAAGTGGCTTGGTTGCTGCTCTTGTTGTGGGTGCCGTTCTACTGCACTTTTTATTGGCGCTGGTGGCTCGGTTGTTGCTTGCTGCCGTTGAGCATTGCCACGTTGAACATGCACTTCCAGGGCCACAAACTGGTCGGCATCTATACGGTCGAGGAAAACCGTCCGTTCGAACCGAGTGGCTACATTGCTGCATTCGGACCTGGGCCAACGCTGTCTTTGACAGATGGCAGGACGATCCGCCTTTCCGGACTCAGTGCGATGAAGGATGAGCAGGGTAAG
>JAHEDF010000074.1 GCA_024641365.1 Planctomycetota bacterium
ATTGGTGCCAGTCCACCGTTCATGTCACCATAAATCGTGCAATACCCGACAGCAATTTCACTTTTATTCCCGGTGGTTAATGCCATTGCGCCGTGTTTATTGGCAACCGCCATGACCATAGTACCACGTAATCGCGATTGTAAATTTTCTTCTGCGATACTTGATAAGCCGCCAACAAATGCGGGTGCTAATTCATCAAGCATGTGGCTAAAAGACTGTTTGATGGATAAGGTGTGATGGGTAATACCCAGATTTTTTGCCAGCGCGAGCGCATCGCCAATACTACCATCACTCGAATAAGGGCCAGGCATTAAAAGGCCAATTACTTTTTCAGGGCCTAAGGCATCTGCTGCTAAAGCAGCAACCACCGCTGAATCAATGCCGCCAGATAATCCGATTACTACTTTACGTTGTTTTGTTTTATGACAGTAATCGCGAATGCCTTGCACCAGTCCCGCATATAAATCACCTAACGGGTCTGGAATGACTGGACGTGGTATCGGTTTTGCCAAGTCACCGATGAGCACACATTCAGCCCAGCGTGGGGCATCGACATAATACGAACCATCAGGGCCAATTAAGGCGCTGTCTCCATCAAATAATAATTCATCATGCGCGCCAACTTGATTGCAATAAGCCACTGGAACACCAGTGCGTTTTGCAACTTGGGCGACTACTAAATTACGTAGTTCTGGTTTGCCAGCATGATATGGAGATGCAGAGCAATTAACAATAATGTCACAGGTTCCGGTTAATTCACGAACCGGATCGGTTCCATAACGTAGACCAACAAATTCTTCACTCCAAATATCTTCACAAATGGTCAGCCCAACACGCTTGCCTGCAATGGTAATGACGCATGGCTGGGTGCCTGGCCTAAAATAACGTTGTTCGTCAAAAACATCATAGGTTGGTAATAAACGTTTGTGATAGCTGGCTATAATATTGCCACGAGCAATTGCGACGACGGCATTTGCTAAGGAGGGCCCAGCGCCAGGTTCCAGCGGTTCAACACACCCTAAAACCGTAGGTAGTGGTAATTCGCGCGCTAATGATTGCACCATAGCCCACTGTTTGTCGACGAACCAGCGTCGCTCTAATAAGTCGCGCGGCGGATAGCCACCACAGGTAATTAGTTCCGGGCACACTAATAAATCTGCGCCCTCAAATGCTGCTTTATTGGCAGCGGCACGTATGGCAGCCGCTGCCCCATCTATATCTCCGATGACCGTATTGAGTTGTGCCAAGGCAATGCGCATGGTCGGTATCGTGGGCGCGGTTAGGGCATGTCTAGGTAGCCCTATAGAGCAATAATCTTTGCGGTTCCCGTGCCACGTTTTTGGTAATTGCAACTCTATGCGGCATAAACAGGAGCGCGTTTGAAAAAATGCCCATCGGACTTAAGTCCGATGGGCATACATATTAGTCAATTTCCTGTGGCGCAGTTTTAACTAAGGAACTGCGTGAATGGTATGATGCAGTTCGGAGTTGATAACCGTGCCATCAGCGGCTGCAATTTTAAATTTGATGGCTTGTTGCATCACGGGTATCAAATTATCAATTTGTATAGAAATAGATTTTTTATCTGCTGATAAGGTAACGCTTTTCACTTCAACTTTGTCTCGACCTTGTTGTTCAGGATTACTGGGTTTGTAATCCTTGGAACCATAGCCTTTGCTGTACAAATAATTCCAACGTTCAATGGCATAGTTATCCTTATCGCCTGCTGTTTCAGGATCTAATGCAATTGGAAAGGTGATGGTAATTCCATCTTTTTTACTAACGGTTAATTTATTAGGAAGTGTAACTGGTTTACCGGTATAGCGGATGCGGTGTAAGCAGCCTTCTTTACCTGCATTTGTTTGCCAGCCACGCATGCCTGTCATATAGAGTTGACCATCAAATGGGCTAAAACGAGCACGCATAGCAGAGCTGACAAAATTTACTGGGAAGCGCACGACGCCGCCTTGTGGAACACCATCAATGATTTCAAAAGGCATAACAAAGAGCGATGACTTGCCATAACTCATATGCAATAAATTACCTTTGAGTGGACCCCATTTATCACTCGACACCCAGACTTGACCACCGCTGCTATTATCAACTGATTGTGGTAACCAGCAAATGGGTTGGTCAAATGTTTCTGGTTTTGGTTCTTTATGAGCAGCACCTTGGTAACCGTAAAAACCACCTTCTTTCACTAGATTAATACGACTAGCTGGTGTCCAATTACCTTGATTATCACTATTGGTTAAGGGCCAGCCATCACCGCCGCCAATGCCATTTGGAGCGCGTAATCCGAAAGCGTAGCGCGTTAAGGTTTTTCCATCCGGACTAATTTTCAGCATGCAGCCATGATGTTGGCTTTTTGCTTCGCCTAAATTGGAACCTTTATTGTAATAAAAATTGCCCTCTTTATCGCGCTCCAAACCAAGTGCGTATTCGTGGTAATGTTTTGTTACTTCGCAATCGCCGTTAAAGTTTTCATAAAAATCAGCTTCACCGTCTTTATTGATATCGTGTAAGCGAATTAAACGATCACGATTCGTAATATAAACGGTATCATCGACAATTTTTAATCCTAACGTTTGAAACATGCCGGAAGCGAAACGTTTCCAAGTAATTTTATCTAATTTATCATCAATGCCTGACACGATCCACACGTCACCGTCAATGGTCGATACGGCGATGCGCCCATCAGAGAAAAAGTCTAAACCGGTTGTGCGCATATAACATTTATAGGGATTATCATACGGTACCGTGATGGTATCGACGACATACGCATCATCACCACTGCCCAAGGTGCCAGCGACAGTAACGGTTTCTGCCCAGCGTGGCTTTCCGCCTTTGGTCATCGGTGTCAAATCAGCGGGTTTTGCTGAAGCACTGACGGCTTTTTTAAATGTCTCTGCTCCAGCTTTAGGACCGCTCCACATTAACACTTTAACCGCTTTGGTATTTGGAGCGATGGCTAAAATGAGACGGTCATCTTTTGCATTAAGCGTGCCACCAGCAACCACACCAATAATCGTGACGGTGTCTTTATTTTCAATAACACCAAATCCACCATCAACAGTTGCACCTTTTCCGCTCGCAACCTGCATGAGTAATGGATCTTTATTTCCTGATATAGTTAGCGTACGTGCAATTACAGTTCCACTTCCGACTGTTTCAGCTTGTGGTAAATCTAAAATAGCCGCGCTACCAATGGCATATGAAAAGAGCACCTTATTTCCGTCGAGATAATAACCGTTGAAGGTGCCCCACGCATCTGGCAAGCGTCCATTAAAATTTTGCCGTGGATCAGCGAAATTCTCAGAACCAGGTTGCGCCCAACCGGCTTGCTGCACACCAAATGTAGGCTCGCCAGACATTTTTGGTTGGCCCTCTAAGCCATCCCGACCAGTGGCATAATCCATCGTCACATTCACGCCACCGTAACACAAACTCAGCAATTCTGGGTCGAAGACAGCATAGGCACCTTGGTCTTTATCGAGGGTGACGACCACGCCTTTATTGGCATAACTCTGAGGCATAACAATGGTGGCGGTGTAACTGGGCCCATGATCCATGAACGCATATTTGCCAGGAGGACTCGGTTTCTTTTTCTTCTTGTCGTCTGCCGCATGTAAGAAGGTCATGGGTACAGCCACGGCTACCAGCAAAGCGGCTGATAGAAAACGGTTGAATGATATCATGCATGGTCCCTTTAAGAGGATTTGGTCACGATTAGCAGGCAATTTGGAATGTTCTTGCCCCACATCGTAGTGCTAAGTCAGATACCGCTCAGAGGCGGGTTGCGTTGACCAGAATGTGAAAAAAACGCGAAAAGAAAGCGCTTTCCATCCATATCCGCCGTGAATCGGATCGGGATAATTGAGCGGCTGTTTATGGCTGCTTGCCTGTGTGCCGCGGGCAAGATCGCTCCGTCTTCACACTTTCAGCAGGCACCATCATTTGCACCATGCCGCCCGTGCTAACGCTGAAGTTTACTGATGGGACCATCACGGTGAGTGACGTCGGCGAGCATGCGGCTTTGCTTGATGGCCTCGCGGTCTTTGATTCACGAGTCGGGCTGTGGCGCGCCAAGGCTCGTCATTATGAAGCACTTATTCGCCGTTTGCATGGTCGAGTCGAATATCGCGATGAAGCAAAAGCCTACCAGATATTAACGCTGCGCGAACAGGCACCACGGCAATTACGACATTATCAACGCACGGCGATTGATGCATGGTTGGCTGCAAAACGACGTGGTGTGGTGGTATTGCCGACTGGTGCAGGAAAAAGTTATGTTGCTTTGAAATGTATGATTGCGTGTCAGCGCTCGACTTTAATTTTAGCACCAACAATTGATTTGGTTCATCAGTGGGTGTCCGATATTAGTCAGCGCTTGAATCGTCCTATTGGTCAATATGGCGGAGGAGAGAAAGATCTGCAAGATATCACCGTCGCAACGTACGATTCCGGTATTTTATTTATGCCGTGGTATGGCAATCGTTTTGGTTTATTAATTTGCGATGAGTGTCATCATTTGCCAGCTGGTGTTACCAGCACGGTGGCAGATGCCAGTATTGCTCCATTTCGTTTAGGATTAACAGCAACGCCTGAGCGTGCAGATGGCATGCATGTTTTATTGGATGATTTAATAGGACCAGAAGTTCATCGCTCACATATCGCAGAATTAGAGGGAAATTTTCTCGCTAATTACCAAGCAGAAGTCTTAGAGGTCGCTCTCGATCCTGACGAACAAGCTGCCTATACAGAAAATCGTCAAACTTATATAGCTTTTGTACGTAAAGCGGGAATAAATTTTTCTGCACCAGACGGTTGGCAGCGTTTTATTTCTGCTGCAGCCCGTGATCCGCAAGGCCGTGAAGCGATGCGTTGTTATCGTGAACAAAAACGCTTATCGCGTGCCAGCCGCGCCAAATTACGTGCAGTGTGGGAATTATTATGTGACCACGCTGGTGAACGAGCAATTGTCTTTACTGAGGATAACGACACCGCGTACGAAATAGGCCGGCGCTTTATTTTGCCAGTATTAACTCATCACACTAAAGGGAGTGAACGCAAACACATGCTGGCCCAATTCCGTAGTGGTGCGTGGCCTGTGCTGGTGACCTCAAAAGTATTAAATGAAGGAGTTGATGTCCCAGAAGCTGCCATCGGAATAATTGTGAGCGGTAGTGGCAGTGTGCGCGAACATGTGCAGCGCTTAGGACGATTATTGCGTCCGGGCGCGGGTAAAGTGGCGATGCTCTATGAAATAATTTCAGCTAATACAGCCGAAGCGTATACCTCGCAACGTCGTCGTAGTCATGTGGCTTTTGATGGTGAAACAGAGATGGAATGGTCATGATCTTTGCAGGGGAAAATAAATATGCTTACCCGTGATTTATTGCGTTATCGCATTGCTGGTAATAATGTTGAAGCACAATTTTTACGAGCAACTCCTGCAATAGAGAAACTTGCGGATGCATTGCTCGCCCATTGGAAGTCCCAGGTTGGGCAACGTATGGGCGATATCCAGGATGGCGCATTACCTATTTTGCACCAAAGCAGAGCGCTGGTTATTGGTCGCGGGTTACAAAAAATTATTACTGATGCATGCACTATTTCTGATCCTGAAGCCGCAACGACTATGCGTGAACACGCATTTAATGCAGCGGCGACATTATTAGCACATCCACAACGTGATAGCGAAGCACATGCACAATTAATTGCAGATAAACTGCAATTACCGATTTCCACTTTACGTGAACAATTATATGGTGATTTACCAGACCAAGCACAATTAACAGCGACCCCACCATGGTCCGTTTCACAATTACTTGATCATTATAATATGGCACTCGCCCAAGGTTTGGTGTTGTTTGCACATGACATGCATATTGAGGTTCATGATGCTGATATTGGTGTGCGACGGCGTTTATTAAAAGCAATGCGATTTCGTCGTTTATTAGCGACGGTAAAACAAGACCAGGGGCCCTTGCTACGATTACAAGTTTCTGGTCCTGGGAGTGTATTAGAACAAGCAAATCGTTATGGTATGCAATTAGCGCAATTTTTACCAGCATTAGCGACGTGTAAAAAGTGGCAGGCACGTGCTGATCTTCGTTTGCCACGTGCTGGTCATGCGACGTTGTTATTGTCGAACGAATTACAATTACGCGGCGACACTAATTTTATTGGCTATGTACCGAAAGAAATTCACGGAATTGAACAAGCCATTAACAAACGATTTCCACAATGGATATTGGAAGAGCCACCGTTATTAACACATGCTTCTGGAGAAATTATTGTGCCAGATTTATGTATTCGACATGATCAACATGTGTGTACGGTCGAATTTTTCCATCGCTGGCACGGCAATGCGGTTGAACGACGCATTACACAAATGGCGGATGGGTGGGGGCCACAGCACATTATTGGCATTGAGCGCTCGTTGGTAAATCGATTGCAGGCAATCATAAAACATCCTATTTTTGAACAACGCGGATTTCTCTTTCGGGATTTTCCAACAGTCACAGCGCTTGGCGATGTGGTGTCCCGGTTAACGGGAACAAAATAGATGAAGAAGTCGCCGCTTTTGTTGTGTTCTCATTTGGCTACATTCTTATTCATGGTGACAACGGTAAGAAAATATGGGCTTGCAGCCGTCATGGTTGTGACCGTGTTGCTTATAAGCAAACCAACTCTTTGTGCTGCTGATGCGCCATCATTGAATCCCATACCACCAACACAATTGGCGCTAGAAGTGCCGAGTACTTGGACCGTTGAAAAAAATCAGGCTGGTACCGTGCTTATTGCTCGTAGCTTTTTGCCAATTGGTTTTTCTGGCGATGCGGCGGAACGAGCACGTGGTGTGGTATCTGTCGTGGTGCAATCAGTAAATAATGAAGGTCCATTGGCATTTGCCGTACGTTGTCGCCGCGATTTAGAGCGCACTATAATGGGATTAGTTTTAGATAAGTCTGAAGAGATAGAATTAGGAAGTCGTAAGTGGGTTAAGCAACCGTATAAAATGCATGTTGGTCAATTTACCTTTCAGCAAGTCTTATATGCGACCGTTATTGATGGGCAGGCCGTTTGCATCACCTGTTCAAGCGAGTCAACAAATTTCACCCAGTGGGACAGTGCTTTTTCTGAGATGTTAAAAAGCTTAGCGCGTAGTCGTTTGCAAATAGATAATAATTAGTCCAAAATTTATTTTGATTATCACTATTATTTTTTAATAACCTAGAATGTATAGACATTCAAGTAAATGCGTAAAATTGATCGCGTAATAAGTTTAAAAACGGTTAGAGTACCTTTTCTGCACGGGTGGAGCAGGTTGCTAAAGGCAATACGACCAAAGGTCTTATTCCTGTGTAACAAGACGAAGCATAGCAGCGCTATGTGAGGATGGTGAAGTGGGGCAGCCGTAGGCTGAGGTCGCCATGAATTATGGCGACCGACACACGGAACCGTAGCAGAAAAGGTACTCTAACCGTTTTTTATATTTAATGAGCGCGACGCTGTTCAAATAACCACGGTAGCAATTCAGCTTCTTTACTGGCAGGCGTCCAGGCATCATGTCCAACCCCTGGGTATTCAGTGTATTTGACCTGGGTATTACCGGCGGCCTGTAAAGCATCTCGCATTAATTGAGAACGTACTGTTTTTACCACATTGTCTTTATCACCGTGAAATATCCAAATTGGTAGTTTCGTTATTTTTTTTACAATATCGACATCACCACCACCACAAACAGGGACAGCAGCGGCAATTAAGCCGGGACGGCGTGCCGTTAAATCCCAGGTGCCAAAACCGCCCATTGATAATCCCATGACGTAAATGCGTGATTGGTCTATATTGGGTTGCTGACGCAATTGATCAATTAATTTGAGCAGTTTCTCCATTGGCTCGCTGGGTTTGGCAGGTGTTTTATGCGGTTGGGGATCGCCCCAATCCACTTCACACCAACGTTTGTCTTTTGGGCATTGCGGCGCAATAACAAAACAAGGAAATCTTTTTACATTTTCTTCTGCCTCAAAAATTCTGACAAAATGTTTTAATTGTTTTTCATTGTCATCGCCACGTTCGCCAGCGCCATGTAAAAAAATAACTAATGGGTATCGCTTGCCAGTCTCAATTTGTTCGGGAGATAATTGACGATACAGCAGTGTATCCTTACCAACATCAAATTGATGCGTAGCAAATTTATCTTCACTATAAGCGGACATAGAAGCAGACATGATGGTCATAAGGAGTAATGTTACACAACAGAACCAAGGCATACGTTCTCCGGTAAGGCGACAAGTTAGCAAATAAACGCGCCTACCCAAGTGTTCCTTTACAGAGGTTGTGCGAAAATGACAGGTCCAACCAAATTGTCGGTTCTAGATCATTGCTCATAAACCTCAAATATGTGTTTTGTTTTAGAAAATGCAGACTTCCACCGCCCGTATCTCTAATCACAATCCGTGCCCCTGGAAGTGCAGGTGATCAGGAGCCGAGATGCGCAATAGTCTGTTACCTATTTTTGGTGTGTGTGCTGTTTTGGCAGTCGCATTATTTGCGATTCGTGGACAAGCAAACCCAGGGATTCATGGCCCAGATATTTTTCCGGGTATTTTCCGCTTACCCAAAAAGGATAAATTTCCAATTGTCTCGGCATCACTGAAAATTGACAATATGGTTGAAGCAGAGGGAGCGATTCCCTTTTCCAGTCCCGAATCGTGGCGTATAATTTTAATTAGTGCGCGCGATCGTGAGCCGATGACGCGAGCAGTGGTTCTTTCATTAGCAGAAATTTTAACACGACACGGCAGCGTGGCGATCGTTGATCCAGTTGAAACCGATGCATTTCCAATGGGTTGTGATCGCGTCATTAATGTCGCAACATTATCTGCAACCAATCCAACAACTTTAGGTGCAGATGGCGCAGCATCGATTGTGGTCGAAACAAAATTATCTCGCCTTCCACTTAAACATCCAGCATCCATGTTGCATCGCGATCCAAATGGACCGGTGCAACAAAGCATGACTATAACGCACCGTAGTCGTGCAGATGGTACTATTGATGGTTGGCCACAATGGTGGGCAGGGTGTGGTCGTAAAATAGCAGACACTATTTTGCAGCATTTATCACCACAGGGTTTGCCACCAGTTAGTGATGCCGAAACGCGGAAGTGGTTAGATTCGTTATTACCCCGCAGTGATTGGGGAACACCATTAACACTCCCACCAACAACAACACATTTACAATGGGATTATGCATTTCAGGAAGATCTCGTGCGTGGGTGGGTCGGGCATATTACTGGTATGACAGTTTCCACAAAAAGCGGTGGTACTGAACCTGCCCTGGTTCAATTAGAAAATCGCATGGCGTCAGGATCATGGGAAAAAGCAATCGCCACAGGCGTTCACTTATATAGCCGTGAAATGCAAGGACATACGGATTGGTTTTCATTTTCTGAATTACCAAACAATGCCGGGTGGCAAGTAACGTGGTGGCAGGAGCGTCCAAAAATGTTGGATTTATTTGAGGAGTGGGGAACTGCAGCAGAAAAAGGAGACATAGTGGCAAAACGATTTTTGTATGCCTATCGCTTATGTCCGCAAATGCCTGAAGAATTACGCATACAAGCCGCCGTGGCGCCAGCTTTGGCACCAAAAGAAAATGCAGTGCCAAGCGGAGATCCGGTGCAAAACCCATGAGCAAACCTGCTCACCGACGACGTCCAGAAGTGTTAGCGCCGGTAGGATCACCGGATTGTTTACCGGCAGCAGTGGCTGGTGGCGCAGATGCGGTTTTTATTGGTTTACGCCATTTTAATGCACGTGGTCGTGCTGAGAATTTTCGCAAAGCAGAATTACCACAGCATGTGGCTTATTTGCATCAGCACGGTGTAAAATGTTATGTCGTGATGAATACGCTGGTGCACGATGATGAATATGTGAAAGCATTAGATTTAGCTGCGGCTGCATACGATGCGGGTGTTGATGCTGCCATTATTCAAGACTTAGGATTATGGCGAACATTGGCGAGAGAAATTCCTCGATTGAAGCGCCACGCTTCGACACAAATGACGATACACGATCCGAGTCAAGTCGCCGTATTAGCAGCGCTTGGTGCTGAACGCGTTATATTAGCGCGTGAATTAGCATTAGCTGAAGTCGATGCCTGCACGCGCACTGCCGACAAATTAGGAATTGAAACCGAACATTTTGTGCATGGTGCTTTATGTTACGCATTTAGCGGACAATGTTTGATGTCCAATTTTGCAGGATGTCGTTCGGCTAATCGTGGTACCTGCGCACAAAATTGTCGTTTTGATTATCGACGGACATCGTCATCCGATAAAAATACATCACCATCTATTGATACTGAAATTAGCATGAAGGATTTTTCCCTCATAGCACGTATTAACGAATTGGCAGATATTGGGGTGGCATCGTTAAAAATTGAAGGACGGTTAAAAGGTCCGGATTATGTTTACACGACGAGTCGCGTTTACCGTGCAGCTACTGACGCATGGGAACAACAAAAGCCATTTGATGTCAAATGGGCTCGTGAATTATTAAAGGATGTTTTTGCACGTCCGCAAACTGAAGCGCCGTTGTTAGGTGATTATAGTGCGGCGTCTCGATTACATCGTTACGAACCGACAACCGACCGTGAGCCCGATGCGACTTTGGTGGCGGTTGATCGCGCGCACGGCGAATTGGTTATGCGCAGCAAAAGTGCGGTGACTGCCGGACAAGGTTATTCATTTAGTGTCGGATTTTTTAATGGCGGATTTTTAGTGACCAAAGCAGACAAACAGGGGGACCGTTGGCGTTGCAAGGTGCGCATTGCGGAACACGGCCCGCGTTTGCCAGTTGATATGCCGTTATTTAGAAATGCCGACCATGAACGAAAGCGCGAGGCAATTGCTGCAATGGCTGCGGTCCCTGTATCGGCAGTACCAGCACCGACTATTGGATTACATATCACAGTTACAGGAGAAATTGGACAGCCACTAAAAATATTCGCACAAGCAAACGACACGCGGGAAGCATGTGTAACCGGTACATCGCTACTAGAGGAAGCCACTGGGCGGGCACTTGATGAAGACATGGTACGAGAAAAATTTGGTGCGCTTGGTGGCACTGCATTTCATCTGGCATCGGTTACTTTAAAAATAAAAGGTGCTCCGTTTGTACCAGCAGCAATGCTTAAAGAAATGCGGCGTGAAATAGTAACATTATTATCGCAGCAACCAGTGGTCACGTCACGACCAACGTGGGCTCCGCCAGACCCAGGGACCCCAAAGCGGAAACAGACTGCTGTATGGGTGTCCGTATCGAGTATTGAAGCAGGCCAAGCGGCTTTAGCGGCTGGTGCACAAAACGTGTGGTTAGATGACCCGTGCTGTAATTGGTGGGGAAATGAATTACCAACAATTTCAATTCCAACTGATGATCGCTGGTGGATTCGCATGCCAGCAACAGCTCCAGTAAGTCTGCATCTTAAAAATATTCA
>JAHEDF010000523.1 GCA_024641365.1 Planctomycetota bacterium
ATCGCTATCGAGCGATTCACGCCCGCGCACAATGCAGATCACCATTGCTAAACCAACACACGCCTCTGCTGCTGCAATGGCGATAATAAAAATTGGCGTCATTTGGCCGGTTATCGCTGAACTCACATCGAAGCCGCGACTAAATCCGATAAAACTTAAATTAACCGCATTGAGCATTAATTCGATGCCCATCAACAATAAAAACACATTACGACGTGTCAGCGCAACAGCTAATCCCAAGCAGAATAAAACCGCTGCAATTATTTGCACATCACCAAGTGGAATATGGTGGAACATTAGTGATGGCCCTCCTCATTTACCGTCGGTGGTGGAGGACTGTCGAGATTGCGCTTAGCCAATACCACTGCACCAACGACTGCCGCCAACAATAACACGCCAATTAATTCAAAAAGGAGATAATAACCTGGACCTGCTTCTTCATTATTAAACATAGTGGCAGCTAAAATCGACACTTCGCCACGGGGAACATTTACGGCATTAAATGTGACCGATGCCGCACCATTTTTATTGGCACTGTTTTCAATGGATAATGTCGCCGTGTAGGTGCCAGTTTTTTGGTAGGTATGTACAACTTCACGACCGCCGGCTTTTTGCTGATCACCAAAATCCCATGCATACGTAGCGCCGTCCCCTGCATCGACTGCTTTAAATTCCACCGTGCTGGTCGATTGATTGGCCGTTGGCGCGACAATTATTCCAGCTTTATCATCAACATTAAAAGATGATTTTACATTACAGGCAGTGACAACTAATGATCCCCCTAACACCACGGGTAAAATTAATCCGGTCAAACTAAACCAATCAAATACCGGAATAATATGTTCTTTGGCTTGGTTGAGCACCATAATAACAAAAATTACCAACATCATAATGGCACCGGCATACACCAATACTTGCAACACGGCTAAAAATGGACTGTGCAATAATGCGTAAATGCCAGACAAGCTGAGCATAACACCAATGAGGTACAGCGCGCCGTTAATGGGGTGACGAGAAAGCAACAGTCCCAATCCGCACAGCATAGCGATGCCGGCGAATAGCCAGAAATAGGCGGGACCAAGAATAGCGTCGAGTGCGTGTAGCATAATAGTTTAGCTGCGAGCTGCGAGCTGCGAGCTGCGAGTTAATGCTCGAGCTTGCCGTTCGTTTTCTTGTTGGTGGTTCAAAGTGGTCATGTGGTAATATTTTTCTAACTCGAAGCTCGTAGCTCGAAGCTCGTAGCTCATTTAATGATAGGATCCGGATTTGAAGGCTTCTAACGCTTCGGCGTTTAATGAACCGCCGGGTGCTTTTTGACTTTGGGTGTCTTCCGCCGGATAATCCGTTGGATTCCAGTCCATCAGTTTTTCTTTATTCACAACGAACTCAGCACGGTTGTCACCGGCCAAGACAACGTCTTTGGTATCCATGCGAATCGCATCACATGGACACGCTTCAACACAGTAACCACAAAATACACATAATAATAAATCGATCTCAAAACGCGCTGGTCGTTTTTCGATATGTTTATCGGGCGCCTCTTCGGCAATAATATTTATGCAGCGCGCTGGGCAGGCTGTTGAACACATATAACAGGCAACGCAGCGCGGCGTGCCATCGGGCCGTTTCATTAAACGATGACGCGCACGATAATCCTGCGGAACATCAGGAGCAACTTCCGGATAATTATGCGTCGGAAATTTCGTGATGCCGGTTAAGTTCTTAATCGCATGACCCATGGTGGTGGCGAGACCTTTAAAAATCTCGACAAAATACACCTGTTCCCAGAATGTCAGTTGCGGACGAGGGACGATTTTCGCCATAATAGACCTACTTTATCAGCTTGGCGATGAGCGCAGTGACCAACAAATTCACCAACGCAATGTTAAGCATGACCTTCCAACCTAATCCCATGATTTGGTCGTAGCGGAAACGTGGTAACGTCCAGCGTACCCAGATGAATAACCACGCGATCAGCAACGTTTTACCAATAACAACATTCAATTGAATGAAGGCGGTAACTAAGCTGACCCATAATGGATAAACTTGTTTGGCTTCGTAAATGACGCCACCTAATGGCTCTGGACCACCAAGATAAATAAATAACACACCGGCTGCAAAAGATACGAAGCCAATAAACATAAAGATAAAAGCAAAGAAGGAATATTCACGCAGGCGCTCAACTTTATCGCTGGCGGCTAGTGCCGCATAAGCACGTTTATGCGTCGTGACTAAATGACTGAGGAACATCATGATGCCGGTATTAACCAATAACATAATACCGCCAACCAATCCAAGATTCGTCTGCACCCATGCGGTATCTAATGTGACCCACGTTCCATTTGCGCCAATTGGCAATGGCATGGGTAATAAACTGTAGCCGCCTAAATACAGGGTCGCGATTAAGACTGAGGCGATTAAGACATGCAGATATTCTGCTGTCATGAATAACATAAATTTCGATGAGGCAAATTCAGTGTGGAACCCGGCGACCAATTCAGATTCACCTTCTGCGACGTCGAATGGGTTGCGATTACATTCCGCAAACATCGAGACGAGGAATAACAAGAACCCAACTGGCTGAACAAAAATACCCCAGGTATGACTGGTCTGCCATTCAACAATGCGCGTCAAAGAGAAATCACCGATTAGCAATAATAAACCCAAAACCGATAAGCCCATGCTTACTTCATAACTAATCATCATCGCCGAAGCACGTAAACCGCCCAATAATGAGAATTTCGAATTCGACGCCCACGACGCAATCACCACGCCATAAACTGATAAAGAACCAATGGCGAATAATAACAATAAGCCAACATCAGCATCAAAAACTTGGCCGCTAACAACTTGAATAACACCTGAGTCCGTTTGATGAACGATTGGACCAAACCATGGCAGAACTGATGGGGTTAATATCGCAGCGACTAATGGAATCGCGGGACCTAAGGTATAGTACCACTTATGAGCAAAGGTCGCGGTGAAACTTTCTTTGAAGAATAATTTAACGGCGTCAGCTAAATTGAAGACCATACCAAAACCACGCAGCTTGAAACCGTTGGTAAATGGAATTGGAAT
>JAHEDF010000524.1 GCA_024641365.1 Planctomycetota bacterium
TCAGAAACTTTCACATTGGTTTGATCTTTCCAAATGGATAAGACTTTCGTGAGGAGCCGTATACGGGCCCGTATGTACGGTTCTGTGGGCAGACGGCGCTTCGGCGCCTCTGACCCGATAAACAAACCACGCTTTTAACGGTCAGATTTAATGTGTCTTGTTGAACGAAGCCGCTAGCGCGGCAGATTTAAGCTAATCCGCCATCATCCCGATTTCAATATCACCTGAATCTTCAGGTACACGCAATTTTGCGCATGATATTGAGGTCAATCCAATGCTACCTACCGAACAACGCCGTTTCGACTCCCTCTTTCAAAAACTGTTACTTGCACTCAAGTTACAAGGTTTAAGCCGAAAAACAATCGATTGTTACAGTCGCGCCGTACATAAAACCGCTGACTATTTTGATTGCTGTCCCGATACTTTATCAAAAGATCAGTTAAAAGACTATTTTTCTTATTTGGTCGATTCACGGTCC
Source organism: Planctomycetota bacterium (assembly GCA_024641365.1). The sequence goes on from JAHEDF010000524.1 coordinate 479, forward strand.
TGGAGTACCGTGAAAATTGCCCGCAATGCCCTGCAGTTTTTTTATCAACATGTCCTCGAAAAAGAATGGGATTGGGTCAATATTGTTAAACCACCTAAAGTGAAAATTCTGCCCGATATACTTTATCAAAATGAAATCTCTCGGGTTCTAAATGCAATCACTAAACGGAGCTATCGCGTTTTTTTTCTAACCGTATATAGCATGGGTTTGCGATTAGAAGAAACGTTAACGTTACGACCCTGTGACATTAATGCGCAAGTTAAACAAGTTCACATTCGTTGTTCAAAAGGCGGTAAAAGTCGCATGGTGCCATTGCCTGATGTTACCGTCATTCACCTGCGACAATTCTGGAAAACACATCGGCATCCAACATTACTCTTTCCGCGTTTAACAGGTGATGCTAATGCTATTAAATCAACCCATAAAACCCTGGATCGTGGTTCGCTACAACGCGCCATCAAACTAGCAACCGCGTCCTGCGGGATACCTCGACATATTACCATTCGCAGTCTTCGTCACAGTTATGCCTACACGGATGTAGGTAAGGGGCGTGAGCAGGATGCGGAAGCTTTGCTACGCACTTATTGGAAAAAGGCGTGGACTTACGTGCGATCCAATCCATTATGGGCCATGAAAGTCCAAAAACTACCGAGGTCTATACCCATTTAACTAATGTAACCAACCACAATACCATCACCCAAATTGCCTCACTAATGAATAGTTTGACAATTAATTGGAGTGATGAGCAATGATTTTACTTTCTGAATTAGTCAATGACTATTATTCCGCGTTAGTTAACAAATATGAGCAGGCATTATTACCTGGTCATTATGCAGCTCTCGCTGCCATGCAAACCTGCCGCACAGAAAAAAGCAAACTGATGCTAGCAGAATGTGAAGATTGTGATTATCAAACATTTCATCCTCATTCCTGTGGGCATCGTTTATGCCCACATTGCCAACATTATGAGAGCCAGCAATGGATCGAACGGCAACGACGTAAATTGGTCCCTGCGGATTATTATATGATAACCTTTACTTTACCTGCTCAACTGCGTTCTTTAGCTTGGCAGAATCAAGCGTTAATTTATTCGCTGTTTTTTAAGCTGGCCTGGGAAACCCTTAAAACCTTTGGACTTAACGATAGAAAGTTGCATGGTAAGCTGGGCGCAACGGGCGTACTGCATACTCATTCCCGAGAACTCAATTATCACGTCCACATTCATTTTATCGTGCCAGCTGGCGCAATAGATAAGAAACACAATTTGTGGCGAAAAAAATCGGGAAAATACCTGTTTAACGAGCGTAACCTGGCCAAGGTGTTCCATGCTAAGTGGATTGAAGCCATCAAAAAACAAAAACTAATTGTAAAAGACACTATACCTAACGACTGGATAGTGAATAGCAAACTTGTTGGCCGTGGTGACAAAGCATTAACTTATTTGGGCAAGTATCTTTATCGTGGTGTGTTGCCAGAAAAAAATATTTTACGCAATCACAATGGCGACGTAACGTTTAAGTATACTGACAATAAAAACCAACAGCAAACGCGAACATTATCAGGCGCCGATTTTCTTTGGTTATTACTCAAACATGTTTTGCCTCGCGGATTTAGGCGAGCCAGAGACTTTGGCTTTTTGCATGGCAACTGTAAACGGCAAGTGATGATTATCCAGCTAATCTCGCGTTACTTTAACTTGCCTGATCTAAAAGCCACATCTAGTCGAGCGACTTTTTGTTGCCCCAAGTGTGAGGGTAAAATGAAAATCATTGCCACACGGTTACCCAGCATGCCAGTACACATGCGCTCCGCGCATCAATTTTATTCGACATAATTTGTTACACGACTGATAAGGACGTTAGCGATGTAATTTTTTAACATGGCGTAGAAAATAAATTCCCATCAATTTTGTTGTTGAGGGTATTGACTGCAAAAAAAATCATAATTTCTAAATTATTTTTACACAATTTGGCGAAAGTGCCTACTAATTACTGAGAGTTAAACGAAAATTAATCTGGTTATTTACATTGCTGAATAGAAAAATGAAAATCCGCTAATTCAAAAAATAAAAACAAAGCAAACAAAACGGATTTGTTTTCTATATAAAGCTATTCATTAATTCCCGGGCTTGTCCAACAATACGATAAGGTTTTGGTTCGTGTTACTCACAAAACCTATCCTTATTCGTTATACGTCTACATGCATTATAACTAAGAATTTATCTTCTTCACTAATTTAAAATAATTTCTGAAGAAACTTAAAAACTCTCTAATCTAAAAGTAATAATTTATAGCAATACTAACAAATGGTACTGTGATATAAAAAATATTGTTTTTTGAATAATATTGATCATAATATAAAGCTACACCAGCAGAACCTTCTATACTGATTTTTCGTGAAATACCTTTTTCAACCCCAGATTTAAAAGCTGCCTCATATTGCCTTCTATCTTCACTATCAATTCTTGCAGTATACTCAATTCCTACTTCAGTTTCTAAATACAATTTAATCTCATTTTTTGTAAAATAATGACGAAGTCCAATTATGATTCCTAAGTCATGCTCTGTGAAATTCTGTGAATCAAATTCTT
>JAHEDF010000525.1 GCA_024641365.1 Planctomycetota bacterium
GCACACCATCGCTGAACTCCATGAGCCGGAAAGCGCGGAGGCATCACCGCGTGAACAATTAGAGACTCAAGAGAAATATAATCAGTTACTGACGGCGTTGTCGTCTCTGCCGCCTAATCAACAAGAATGTATACGACTTAAATTTCAGCAGCAATTATCTTATCAGCAAATTAGTTCAATTACCGGACTTTCTGTCACCAACGTTGGCTATTTAATCCACGTTGGCATTAAAGCACTCAGAGAACAAATCGCACCAGCCTGTGAAGGGAAATTATCATGAATACCATTAACAAAGATGATCCTCGTTTAACGGCCTATGTCTTAGACGAAAAATCCGATCCGCAATTCTATGAAAGAGAATTTATTGAAGCGGAAATTAATAAAGACCCTGACTTACAAAACGAAGTGGAACAATTGCGAGCATTCAGCAATGATTTAGAGCAGGCATTACAAGCTGATCTTGCGACGCAATTACCGCAGACGCCAACGCTGACTGATAGTCAGAGAAAAATTATTCAGCAAACGGCGAATCAAGAAAAAACCTCGCCTGCAGTGAAAAAACCATGGCGCGGTGTAGTTGGCTGGGCGTCACTGACAACGGCAGCAGCAGCGACCATCGCATTTGTTATTTCGCCAGTTCTTTTTCCGAAGAACGATAGACCGCACTTAACACAGATAGCCCAGATCAATGATGATGGTCGGTCACGCGATGTAGCAGATAGCAATAAAAAAGATTCATTACGTAGTGCCCAACCGCTTCCTGGAACTACGGCACCTTCGCCAGGTCCAATTCCTGTTGTTAATGTGCCAGTAAAGCGCGTAGACATTGCAAAAATTGAGGACAAAGAAACTGAAAAGTTTCGCGAACTTAACAACTCATTAATTGTAACGACAATTGATGCTCCACTGGAAAGTAGCACGCCAAATACGGCTGCGAAATCTTCACCAAGCAATCAGCCTGTAGTGGCATCTAGTGCACCACCTATCATTCAAGCTGATCCGTTAGTAACTACAATTCATATTCAGGAAGCTGAGGTAGATAAAGGAAGAGAAGAAGATGTAGCCAATACAGAAACAGGATCGACCGGTGCTTTTATGGCAATTGGAGCGGGTGGTGGAAGTAGTGTTAGCGCAAAAAAATATCGTGATGAAATAGACGTAATACCGCAGCAACGCATTGTAGAACCGGCTAACGGTGAAACCTACATGCAGCGCGACACCAATGGTTTCTTTTCATCCACACAAGTACCGCTTTCAACTTTTGGATTAGATGTTGATACCGCATCATATGCAAATGTACGTCGCATGATTTCGCACAATCAGATTCCGCCCAAAGATGCGGTGCGTATTGAAGAAATGATTAATTATTTCCCCTACGACATTCCCAAGCCACAAGACAACAAAGCGTTTTCAATTACCGCTGAAGTGTCAACATGTCCGTGGCAGCCAGCACATCATTTAGCCCGCATTGTGGTGCGCGGTAAGTCATTAGCGACAGAAAAGCGCCCGCCGCTGAATCTAGTATTTTTAGTCGACGTCTCTGGATCAATGAGCCCGCAGGATCGTTTACCATTAATTAAAACCGGGTTAACATTACTCGCTAATACGCTGACAGAAGAGGATAATATCTCTATTGTGACTTATGCTGGATCAGCAAGCGTCGCTTTGCCAGCCACCAATGGCAAAGAACAAGCCGCTATCATGAAAGCAATTGATGGTTTGTCGTCGGGCGGATCAACCAATGGCGGTGATGGTATTTACATGGCTTATGATACCGCTCAAAAGCATTTTAATAGTGAGGGGGTCAATAGAGTTATTCTATGTACCGATGGCGATTTTAATGTCGGTGTAACCAACCGAGACGATTTAGTAAAATTAGCTGAAGAAAAAGCGAAGAATAAAATATTCCTCACTGTTCTTGGTGTTGGTCAAGGCAATTTAAAAGATGCAACCATGGAGCAAATTGCCGATAAGGCGAATGGCCATTATCATTATTTGGATACTATCGCAGAAGCTCGCAAAGTATTAATCGAACAAATAAGTGGTACCTTGATCACCATTGCGAAAGACGTCAAAGCACAAATTGAATTTAATCCAGCACGAGTGAGCGGCTATCGCCAAGTCGGTTACGAAAAACGGCAAATGGCAGCACAAGATTTTAATAATGACAAAAAAGATGCTGGTGAAATGGGCGCTGATCATCAAGTGACCATTCTCTATGAGTTAGTGCCAGTCGGAGTAACCCCACAAGTTGATAATTTACGTTATCAAGCTCCGTTACCAACTCCGCCGCCAGTTACAACAAAAGGCGAACATGACAATGAATTATTAGCTGTTAAAATTCGCTATAAAGAACCACATGCTGATGTGAGTCAATTGGTACAGGGAGTAGTCACCAATGAGCAAGTCTGCAAAAATCCAAGTGTCGATCAACAATTTGTCAGCGCCGTAGCAGCCTTTGGTTTACGTTTGCGTCAAGATCCCAACATGAATTTATCCTGGTCAGATATCGCGGGTATGGTTGCGGAAAGTTTAGGTACTGATCCGCAAGGCTACCGCAAAGAATTTAAAGAATTAATTCAAAAGGTATCTTCGTTGCGGGGTGATAATAATTAGTAGTTGGTGAGATTGGAGTTGGTCGTGAAAAGCCCTCAGCATTATGCTGAGGGCTTTTTGTTATTTTAGACCTATCGGCAATCGGCGATCGGCAATCGGAAAATACGGTTAAATTAAATATTCGATTAATTATGAGCGCCAACGGCGCGGTATATAAATATCCTAGGGCAATACCCTCGGTTTTGTTATTAAAAAAATTAGAGGGCTGAAGGCCTAGTATATTGGTCTTTTTTTTAAAAATCAGCACTAATAATATGTCGGGCTTTCAGCCCTTATTATTTAACGGGTCATTTTTCCTAGGGCGTTGCCCTAGGCTATTAATATGTCGCGCCGTTGGCGCTTTTGAATTTGACGAGGGGGGATTGTCATTCGCCTGTCGCCTGTCGCCAATAGCCGACAGCCGATAGCCGATGGCCATAAACCGTCGCACACG
>JAHEDF010000526.1 GCA_024641365.1 Planctomycetota bacterium
TATGGTCGTAAATTTTGGTCCGGTTTATTAGATTGGATTAAAAACACCATGGAAGATGAAGAGCACTATATTAGCCCAGGTGACCTCAACTTGCTGACCGTCGTTGACAGCGTTGACGAATCGATGGCGGCCTTGGCCCATGTGACAAATGAGGTTGGACGTCACGACACGTTTGTGCTATAAAACCCGTGAACCTCACCTCTAAGGCACCATTTCACCCCTGCTATTTCAACCTTTGTCATAGCGCTTCCACGCAGACAACCGATGATCTTTTCACATGCTACCTGCCCATAACCGGTGTGTAGTTGTGTCACCCAGGATTGGGTAAATCATCCGCGCCGATAAATGGAGCGAGCATGCCCACATCCGGTTCCCCTAAAACGCCTGAGATCGCTCATCACGATCCCACCGTTGAAAATGCCCAGCTTATTTTCAACGAGGTGTGGAATTGGTTAGAAGCCAATATCGGCGTCGAAAAACTGCGCTTCCCCAAAGAAATTATTTGGCTGAACGGTGCCCCTGGTTCCGGCAAAGGCACCAATACGCCATTTATTTTACGTGAGCGCGGCATTACTGCGGAGCCCATTGTAACCAGCGCGTTATTAAACACCCCCGAAGCAACGCGTATTAAAAATCAAGGTAATTTAATTAGCGATCCAATCGTCGTTCGCTTATTGTTTTTAAAATTACTAGATCCGCTGTACATGAATGGCGTCGTCGTTGATGGTTTTCCACGCACGCGCGTACAGTGCAATTGTCTGAAATTACTCTACCAAAAAATGTTAGAGTTGCGCAAAGCGCATTTAACTACCCCTGACGCCGAGTTTTATCCACAACCCGTTTTCCGAATTACAGTCTTATATGTCGACGAACGCGAATCGGTCGAACGCCAATTAAAACGAGGCCAACAAATTATAGCACACAATCAACGCGTGCGCGAAACTGGCGATGGTGAATTATTAGAAGAGCGCGCTACTGACATAAACGCAGATGCGTGCCGTAAACGCTATCGTATTTTTAAAGAACAGGCCTTTGAAGCACTGGAATCGTTGCGCAAAACCTTCCATTACCACCTGATTAATGCCCAAGCTGAATTATCAAAAGTCGAACAAAATATTATCAAAGAATTCCAATATCAAAGTTTATTGGAATTAGATGATGAAACGGTTGACTCTATCAACCATATCCCATTAGCGAGCGACATTGTCATTAATGCGCGCCAAAACTTGGTGCGCCGTTTAGATGGTTACCAACGTGATAACACAACATTATTTAAACAGGTTATTTACGTCATTGAAAATGAATTCATGCCGGTGATTAATTTGCATTCTATTGGTGGAAGAGCCGAAATCGTAAGTGAAAATCCAGTTTTTGCACATCAATTAGCGCTGCACATGTTGCTCGATATCTTCAACGAGCGCGGTTATTACGCGGTAGGACACACTGAAACAAAAGACATTCCTGCTCGCATTGATTTACAAACTGGTGAAATCACCTGCCGTAAAAAACCTGTGTACCGTTTTTCCATCCGCTTCCAAGGATCGGTCATTCGTCGCGGTAACTAATCGATTACGCTGGGTGACCAAAGTAATCACCATGTTGCCACCTACTCAATATTCGGCACCATCCGCGGCCTGAGGAGAATGACGCATGCGCTGTACGACTTGGAATGTAAATGGTATACGCGCCGTTGCTAAAAAAGGTAATTTACCCTGGGACATGTTGCCAGACAGCGATGTCATTTGTTTGCAAGAAACCAAAGCAAAACCAGAGCAGTTAGCGCCAGATATTTTAGAGCCCGATGGCTGGCATGCCTTTTGGCATTCTGCAGAAAAACCCGGTTATAGTAGCGTTGCTATTATTAGCAAAATTAAACCCGATGAGGTCTCTGTCGGCATTGGCGATGATCAGTTTGACAAAGAAGGTCGCGTGATGGCCATTCGCATAGGTAACGTGGTCGTGGTCAGCGCCTATTTTCCTAACAGCCGCGACAAAGGCGCCCGCCTAGATTATAAACTATCGTTCTGTCATCAGATGGAAAAATATTTAGATGCATGGCGGGAAAATGGCAATGAAGTATTATTAATGGGTGATTATAATATTGCGCATAACCCGATTGATTTAGCTCGCCCAAAAGAAAATGAAAAAAATGCAGGCTATTTACCAGAGGAACGTGCCTGGATGACGCGGTACTTATCGCTTGGTTATCACGACGTGTTTCGCGAACGTAATCCAGAATTAACTGGTGCTTATAGCTGGTGGACGAATTGGGGCGGCGCCCGCGCAAAGAATGTGGGTTGGCGCATTGATTACGGCTGCACGACCAAAAATCTCACAAAACGGGTAATCGAAACCAGCATCCATGCTGATATCATGGGCAGCGACCATTGTCCTGTTACCGTCGCGTTTTCTTAGCCCATTTGGTACTAGGCTTAGTAAAATGACTACCCCACTGGGTAGTCATTTTACATAAATAATGCTTAATAAAATAGAATTGTCACCTGAAATTAGGTATAGCGCAATAAACTACAACAGGGATGCATTATTGCAGTATATTTTATTGTCCCCTTAACAACGCTACAGACATACTTTCATTGTATGTTTTCCATGCTGTCTAACAAAGGGGATTAGGACGAGTGGCATGCTGCGTACATATTATTTATCACCGCTTTTACTTATTAGTTTGCACCTCCTTTTATTTTCTCACCATATATTTGCAGCAGAGAAAGTCAGTAGTAATACAAAAATATTTATTAAAAATTATTGTTTAGATTGCCATGACAGTGAAACAACAAAAGGCGACTTAGATTTAACTAAAATTTCATTTACTGGCGCTACGCTTGAGAGTCGCGCTTTATTAGTAGATATTCATGATCGGATATTAAATCATGAAATGCCGCCGAAAAAGAAAAAGAACCAACCGTCTAACGAAGAACGTCAATTATTTATATCCACCATTGCTGGACCAATAATAGCCGCTGAACAAGCCCAGGATAAGTCTCACGGTCGGACGACGTGGCGCCGCATGAATCGCTTGGAATACGA
>JAHEDF010000527.1 GCA_024641365.1 Planctomycetota bacterium
CGCGTACGCGTATTGAATATGGCCACCATTAAGGGCCTTATTCAAGAAGCGGTGGAAGAAGCAGCAGAACATTTAACGCGTTCTTTAGGTGAAGCTGAACGCAAACGATTATTAGAAGAAGCGGAAGAAGGTTTCCAAGAACGTCTCAAAGAATTCCAAGCTGAAAAACAATCGTCAGAAGAACGCAATAAACGATTAAATGATCAATTAGAATCTGCACGTAGATTATTAGAAGAGGAACGTTCTCGCGCTATTAAAGCGGATCAATTTACCGTTTCAGCGGAAGGCCTTGGTGAAATTGAAGAGCGTTTCGAACGCTTTTTGGGTCGTACGTTATCAGCCGGTAAAGTACCACCGGATGTGGAAGAAGAATTACGCAGTGTTATTGCTCGTATTTTAGATAGTGAACGCGAGAAAATTCGTGAACGCGAATTGGAAGCGCAAAATGCGAAAATTGAATTGCTGGAACGTAAAATTGGCCGCTTAGCGGGATCGCTAGATGAAAGTGAACGACAACGTGACGAAGCGCAACGTTTTGCAGCATTCTTAGAATCTCAAGGCGGCGGCGCGCTGCGTAATGTTTATTCAGCTGGTATGAAGGATGGCGATCCGAATAAAGAAAAGAAAATGGCCTTAATGAAAAATATTTTGGAAGAAAATCGATTACTGCGTCAATCGTTGGGTATCGAACTAAGTAAAGTTGAGGACGAACCAGCTAAAGCGGCAAGCGCTCCAGCGCCAAGTGCACCAGCCCCGGTTGCTACCGTTGCTACCGTTGCTGCAGCTGATGTGACACCAGATACGGATGAAACGGAAGAAACGGAAGATGCTAACGACGAAGTTAGTGGCGCAGAACCTGACGTTAATCCGGATGACGAAATTTGGGAAGTGAAACCCTTAGAAAATATCGATGCTGGGGTCAACGAACATGGCATCAAACGCATGGATGTTTCGACTGTTCTTGGCAAAGGTCCACCACCTTTGGAACGTAACTCAAAATGATGTATATGATGTATAATAGGAGCCCGCACACGCCGCTGTTACACATCTCTGCCGCCGAAACACCCATTTCCTAGTAGCCTTTAACACCACCACCGAGTATCACTCAAAGACTTACCCACTCACCACCACCTGGTTGTTTCAACTTCAACAACCATTGATCTCTCTCACAGGAGTTTCTTATGTCTGACATCGTTTATCTTGGCATCGATCTTGGCACTAGCCGCACGTCGATTACCTCTTCAACCGGGGTGCGTACGACCGTGTGGTCATACGTTGGTTATCCCAAAGACCACGTTGCCAAAAAGAAAATGGGTGGCCGTGAAGTTATTTACGGTAAAGAAGCCCTCGACAATCGTATGGCCTTGAATTTATTCCGCCCGTTAGCGGGTGGTTCGGTCAAATTAAAAGGCGCAAAAGATACCAGCGAAACCAGGAAAGCCGTAAAAGATTTATTAGAATACGTGGTGACCCAGGCCAAGGCAGCAAAAGGCTCAACCATTTATTCGGTTATCGGTGCTCCTGCTGAAGCCAGCGTTGAAGGTAAAGCGACTATTTTAGAAGCTGCTGCGAACTGTATCGACTCCGTGATCGTTACCTCAGAACCATTCGCAGTTGCCTACGGCCTCGACTTCTTAGACGACACATTGGTCGTCGACATCGGCGCAGGTACCACCGACTTATGCCGCGTGCACGGTAAAATGCCTGATCCTGAAGATCAACGTACGCACACCATTGCTGGTGACGCAATTGACCAGCTCTTGGCCAATTTAATTAAAGAAAAACATCCGGAAGCACAATTCTCCATCAACATGATTCGTGAAATTAAAGAACGTCACGCGTCGGTGTCGACCCGCATGGAAGAAGTGCACGAAAAATTACCGGTCGCTGGTAAACCAACCAGTTTCGATTTGACTGATTTAGTCTATAAAGCTTGTTATTCATTAGTGCCGCCAACTATTGCTGCACTGCAAGACTTGATCGCAACCTACGATCCTGAATTCCAAGCAAAAATGCGTAACAATGTGTTGCTTGGTGGTGGCGGTTGCCGCATTCAAGGTCTTGGCTTAGCAATCGAAAAAGCCTTGGAAGAATATGGCGGCGGCAAAGTGAAAACCGTTGAAGAACCAGAATTCGCTGGATCGAATGGCGCATTAAAAATAGCGCTCGACATGCCAGAAACATTCTGGAAAGAATTTAAATCAGCCTCAAAACCAGCAGCTGAAGCGGAAGCCAAATAATCAGGACAGTAATCAGCGCATTGCTGATTTGAATAACTAAGAAGGTGGTGAACGACCTCGCGTTTTTGACGCGGGGTCGTTTTTTTAACGATGAGATATTACGCTATTAATTTAATAAATAGGGATTGAATGCACGCATAAAATCACATGGTATCCAACCCCAGACACCAATGGTGAAGCAACACAACTTATGGAACACGAAACGATTCGACTAACACGTGATTTACAAACGGTCATGTCCATTGCACAGGCAATTGGCAGTGAACGAGATCTCGATCGTTTATTAACCTTAATTATTACGTCGGTTTCTCAATTAATTAATGCGGATCGAACGAGTCTATTTTTAGTAGACGCGACGAAGCAAGCCTTAGTGACCCGTGTATTGCAAGGCGCAGATGAAATTCGTTTACCGATTGGCAGTGGCATTGCAGGCAGTGTGGCTGCTACGGGAGAAACCATCAATATCCCACAGGCCTATAAAGATTCGCGTTTTAATCCGGAAAATGATCGTACGAGTGGTTATGAAACGCGCAGCATTCTCTGCATGGCGTTAAAAAACTACAGCGGTGCGGTGGTCGGCGTCATTCAAGCGCTCAATAAAAAAAATGGTGAGCCATTTAGTAAAATTGACGAACAAGTTTTATCTGCCGTAAGCGGATCCGCTGCAGTCGCCATTGATAATGCGCAATTAATCGTACGCGATTTAGAGCGCATGCGCATGCAAAATGAATTAGATTTGGCACGTCAAATTCAATTAAGTTTATTGCCATCTAAGGCGCCAATTCACGCCGGCTGGCGCTTGGC
>JAHEDF010000075.1 GCA_024641365.1 Planctomycetota bacterium
ATTGCACTGACTCAGCAAGCAACCCAGGCGGTCATCTACCACTACCCCGTGGTGTAACGGTAACACTAGAGATTTTGATTCTCTCATTCATGGTTCGAATCCATGCGGGGTAACTTTTTTCTTCGTGAACTGAACTAATACCAATTCCGGCTCACTCTCCCCTAAATAATAAGCCACTTACATGGAGGACCGGAGAAACGGAGAAATACTAAGGTGGAATTCTTGTGGTTATTGGAAAAAACACAGCTTTTCTCTTCGGTTCTCTGGTTCTCCATGTTCGTTTGTTGCCATTACGGATGATTTGAGGCGGAATTAGTATGAGACCTGTACTGCTGCGTGATAGGCAGGGACATGTTTTAAACTACCCGGTCATTTACCCGTAGTTCTTCCTGCATTATTATCTTGCGCCAAGACGAGCGCTTCATGCTATTTTGTGAGGTTTTATGACGATTCATCGCAACACCATATTCACGAAAATTATTGTAATGCCGGCAGTGATGGCCGGATTACTGTTGGGCATAAACTGCTATTCCACCGCATGCGCTGAAGAAGCTGAAGCAAAAGCAGAAAAAGTTGTTCCAGCGATGACAGTTCCGGCCGATTGGAAACAACAACCAGGCGAACGCATGATGCGCCATGCCACTTATTCAGTCGGTGCTGATGATACGGCTATGGAGGTTGTGATTTCAACGTTCCCAGGAGATGCCGGCGGATTGTTTGCTAATGTTAATCGCTGGCGTGGACAAGTCGGTTTAAAACCGATTCAAGATAAAGATGAATTACACAAAGAATATAAACAGCATGAAAGTGATGGTTATGAAATTTATACCATGCACTTAAAAGGGTCGCCGAATGAAATGTTGGGTGCCATTATTTTTGAAACGACCGGTGACCGTACCTGGTTTATTAAAGCTACTGCTAGTCCCAAAGCTGTCGCTGCACACGCGGAGACTTTTGAAGCCTTTGCCAAATCATTCAAAAAACCCAAATAAATTTGCTCAACGTTGGTGATGACCTCCTCAGCTGCGTGTATTCGCTGCAGCGTCTGGTTACACCCTCAAAATAGTTTGTAACACCACAGGCGACTCAGTGCTTCACTAGATGGAGCACCAAACATGATGTCGCCACCTGTGAACAACGATCCCGTTTCCTTACTCCAGCTAGCTGGTCATAATCCCGTTGCGCTTGCGCAATTGGTTGAAAATGAACAACCCGCTTTGCGCACGTGGCTTATGCACATTGTACGTGATAGCGACTTGGTCGATGACGCTTTGCAAGAAACCTGGTTAACTCTGAGTCAGGGTGAGTGGCGCTTTGCCGCACGCAGCGATGATGCCACTGGCGATGCCAGAGCATGGCTGCGTCAAATTGTTTTACGATCGGCATTACGGCTACGCAAAAAACAAAGCACCCATCAGCGACATATTTTACGGTGGTGGAGTCTCACACCAAAAAACGACGAGCAAATTACACCATTAGAGCACATCGCAGAGCGAGATCGTCAAGATATGGTGTGGGCACTCATCGCCGAATTACCTACGACCATGCGAGATTCTATTGAATTACATTTTCGTGATGGATTAAATTTTTCAGAAGTAGGAAAAGCACAAGGGTGTAGCGCATTAACTGCGCGTGTTCGTACCTGGCGAGCTGTCCAACAATTGCGCAAACATCTTTTATTACTTGGGGTTCTGGTTCTTCCTGGTCCATTGCTCGGTATGGTGAGTATGCATAATCCGGGATCTGCAACTACATCTGTTAATCTATTTAATAATTTTTTTCCTGCTACACAAAGATTTATTTTTCATATAACGCCTCAGCAATTAGCGTTTTCTACCATCGCACTTACCGCCGTGGTAAGTACCATTCTAATTGGTGGTCTCTTCTTAAGTAATAATACAGATGAAGCCTCAATAGCGGGTCAACAGTCACGCAAGTCAATAGATGATTCAAATAAAAAAATGCTAGCGGCTATGCTCATTACGAAAAATAATAAAGACACACTTGGATTATCGAACGTACCAGACAGCGTAGCTTCTGAAGTGCAATTAAGCAATGACAACAATGTGACACGTTCGCAAGGGCAAATTTTATTTACGTGTAAAATATTTATTTCCCCAGAATTAGGCCAGCTGCATTCAGCTCATATGCCCACCGTTATCAGCCACGAGCAACTAGACGCGATAGAACAACTTTTATCCCAGTCCGAGACAGAGATACTTTCTGCCCCAACTATAATTACCGAATCTGGACAATCGGGCACAATCCAAATGTTAACGCAACAAGCTTACTGCAAAGGATACAGTGATATTGACGACGAAAAAATGAGAAAAGGTTTAATAGATCCTCTTATTGATGAGCTTACCACAGGCCTTCGGACGTCGCTTACTGGTAACATAGACGGTGCAGATATTATTCTAACACAAGCGAACACAAAAAAATCAGAGCTATTAGATTTAAAAGAAGGAAAATCTATTCTTTTACATACAGATATTGATGCACACAGGATGTATTCGTGGGATGAGCCTACAGTGACCTTCTCACAATCTATCCCATTACCAGAGAAGGGCCTGCGTGTTCCGCTTGGCCATAGCGTCCTGGTACCGGTCAAATCAGGTGTCATTCAGCGCGGCTCTCCACAGGGCGTTTCGAATGCACCCGATTCGAAATTAAAACCATGGTATTTACTTGTTACACCATTACAAATTCGCGAAGAACCACCTACATTACCAAATGCGTCTACCTAAGCCTGAAATTTTATTTATTTTCATACCACACAATATTTTTACTTGATTGTCCGGCATTTAATAAATCCAAATCACCATCACCATCCATATCAACAGCACGAATATCATAAGAACCTTGATTCGTGTCGATGGTATGAATCGTGAACTGTCCCTTCCCATTATTTTGATACCATTTTACATGGCCGTCAGATTTAGAGCCACATACAGCAGCGTCGATGTCGCCGTCACCATCTAAATCCGCGACGGTTAATGCATGTGGGAATGCTACTGCTGGATCAATATCATGCATGCCAAATGTAGGCCCTTTAAACCACAGCACGCCTGCAGCATGTCCGCACGATGCAATAATATCCATAATGCCGTCACCATCGACATCACACGGATAGGCATGGGTTGCTCCTGGGCGTGCTTCTGTCAGTACATGTTTTTTCCATGCTAATTTTGGATCTGCCGGTTGTTCCCACCAAGCAAACCAGGGACCGCCAGGAAAACCTTCCCCGCCTTTTGCGCCAACACTCATATCAACGCGACCGTCGTTATTTAAATCACCGACACCAATATAATGATTTCCACCCGGTGCATCTTGGTCAGCGAATATATGCGGTTCCCAAGACGCACGGGATTTTGCATCCGGCGGAATTGAAAACCACAACATGGAATTGGGATATTTTGTATTGATTGCAGAAAAGGAGTTCGCAACGAGATCCAAGCGCTTATCGCCATCTATATCGGCAATAGTAATACAATGCGCCCCTAATAAATCGCTATTTATTAAACGGAAAGTCCATGGTTCATCGAATGGGTTTGCTGGACATTCTAACCAATACACCACTTGGTTAGAGCCAATATAATCTAAATCTCCATCCCCATCGACATCAACCAATCCGCTATGAATATTTGCTGGCCGTAATTGGCGTTCGTTAATGTTTTTTTCAAACGTATGAATGATATGCGATTCCCATGCACCATTATTGGATTTCGAATTTCGAAAGAGGACAACTTTTCCATCATATCCGGCAATAACATCGCATTTCCCATCGTTATCCACATCACACGCTACAGCTGATGGAATACCCCCTTTTGTGTCAGTAACGATGGTATGCTTTTCCCATTCAACTGCCGAAAGTATATTTATAGCAAAAATATTACCGAGCCCCAAAGCTACCAAGTTGTGGAAAAAACGCATTCGGCTCTCTCCGTTAATTATTAATGTTAATAGGAATACAGTCATTCGACCGTCATTGTGCCATTCATAATAATCCAGTGCCCAGGGAATGTACACACAAACGGATAAACCCCAGGTTTTTTCGGCGCGTTAAAACGTAATACTTCGGCACTGTGTGGATCGACTAAAGTGGTATGAAATAATACTTCATCTATTTGTGGAATAAAATATTGTTTTATTCCATTGGGATCTTTAGCCATATCATTCCCAGCCATACCGACCTTTTCTAATGCGCCTGGTTTCACTATGACTAAATTATGCTGCATGAGATCCGGGTTGTTAAAAACCAGTTGTACAGGCTGACCTGCTTTTACTGTAAATTTGGTCGGAGTATACAGCATTCGTTCCGGGATAGATGAAATAATTATTTTGGCGATATTTTTTTGGTTGTCAAAATTCGCGTCATTCGCAGTGCGTTTTTGTAGTGCAATAGCGATGGCATCTTTTTCTTCATTAACAACTTTGCCATTGAATAACGGGTTAACCATCGCTTTCAGCATGGGGTCATTTTCCCACAACGGGCGTAGGGTATGTGAGCCAAGTGCACACACTGCCGCATACCGTAAATGCGTTCCCATCTCACCATGAATAATATGCACAACCGCGTTTAATGCTGCTTTCGTTCCGATGTAACTCGCTGCTGTAATGGCTTCCATGCGCACTAATGGATTACTATCAGCTGCGCGATCATGCAAAAATGCGCTGCCATTATCATCAAAAGCCGAATACCAATAACGTAATTGTTGCGTTGCTGCTGCACGCGCCGGAGCCGTGTCGCACGCAATTAATTCTGCCAACAAAGCCGGACGCACGACGCCAATGGTGCGATAGGTCCACAAGGCCTCAACTTGGTGATGACGGAATCTATCGGCACTACGATCTAACTGTGCCAACCATGCATCTAATGCCTTGGCAACTTCATCAACCGGACGTCCGCGTAATTCACGGCGCGCCCAGTAGCGATAACTGTATTCATTACGTTCTAATATTTTAACTAAGTCAGCAACTGGTGCATCGGCAATTTTTGGCGGTTGTTGGAGAGTCGCACCTTTGGGCACGATGCGCCATATACGACCAGATGTGCGATCGCGACGTGGATCACGTAAAGAATATTGTGCATGTCCTTTAACCGGATTGTACCAATCGCACACATACATCGCACCCATTGGTCCATATTTTACATCGACTGGAATAAAACTAAGATTTTCTGAAAATATTATATCGCCAACATATTTTTCTTTATAAGAATCACCGGCATCTTCCCATTCATGAAACTCAACACGATTCGTTGGTTTGTAGCGCACTTTAACAAAACCACCTTGCATGTCTTTGGGCCACATCGGGAAATTAATAAATTCTTGACCACACACGCCGGAATAGGCGGGAATACCTTTTGCAGCCGGATGCTGTTGTGGATAGGGCGGATTTAATGCATGAAAGGCATTAGCAAATATGGGATGGCTTGCCATGTGACGACCCCAATCATCAAACGTCACCCCCCATGGATTGGTATTCGGGTAATTTCCAAAGGTTATAAGTTTTTGTGTCTCTGGTCGAAATGAAAACCACGCGCTGTTTTTCGCTCGTACTGGTCCGTAGGCCGTTTCGACCTGGGTATTATGGAAAATTGATTCACGAAATAATAAATCGCCATCCGGTGTCCAGACAAAATCATGCAATGAGTGGTGACTATCTTCGCTTCCAAAACCACTCAACATAACTTGACGCGTATCCGCTTTACCATCGCCATCGGTATCGCGCACCCAGGTTAAATTTGGCTGCTCGGAAACTAAGGCCCCATCACCATATAATTCAAACGAGAGTGGAATATGCAAATTGTCAGCCCATAGAGTAGACTTATCCGCACGACCATCTTTATCGGTGTCCTCTAAAATAATTATTTTATCACCTGGTTCGCGGCCTGGGTACACATGGGGATAGGTGGTTGAACAACAAACCCATAACCGTCCTCGACTATCCCAACGCATTTGAATTGGCTTTGCTAAATCAGGAAACTGTTGCTCGCTCGCAAATAAATTGACTTCAAAACGCGGATCTATTTTAAACGCTTTTAATTCATCTTCTGGTTTTAACCATTCATTGGCGCCACGGGCTTCTGTCACTTGTTCCAACGCCGGCACATTGGAATCATCGACTGGTTGACTTCCGTCATTCTTACCTTGCGCAATCGCCCAAATTCGCTCATCGCGATTTTTTGTCATGACATCAAAATTTCGCATTGCGGGTAAAAAATCGAGATAGCCATAATTTTTATTGCGACCACCGGTATAATAAAATGTGTTAAGTGGGCGATAACGACGGAAATATTGTTTGTTTTTATCAACGACAGCTGTTCGTAATACATTATTAGCGCTTGGTGCGTCAGCTCCACATACGTGTTGATACAGTACTTTTGCCACCAAGGCATAGCCCGCATCATTTAGATGCACACCATTCGTTGTTAATGTCGTATTGTCATCCGCCATGGCCGGTAATGTTGGCGCAAATAAATCAACAAATCCGACTTGTTTATCTGCGGCCACTTCAGCCATAGCTTTTACATATTCAGCTAAGCGGGCATTATTGAGATCTGCCGCAGGTATATTCGTAATATTTTCATTTGCTGGTGGGGATAATAAAACAATACGTGGTGCTGATTTCCCATTATACGAATGTGTTCGTAGCGTTTCTAAATAAGTCGCTAAGCGTTGTTTAAATTGTGGTATCGCCTCAACACCAGCAAAGGACTCATTAAAACCAAACGCAGCAAAAATGACATCACTCTGCTCAAAGGTTAAATGTTGTGCGACACTGGCAAAATTATCCGGACGTGGTTGCAAATCGATTTCATCCGCAGCCCAGGAAAAATTACGAAAACGTAATGAATGCGTTGGATGTCCACCATGCAAAGCGGCTTCAATATAACCGTAATCCTGCTCGCGCTCTAAGAGCGTATTGCCAACAAATGCGATACGATCATGAGGTCGCAACTGTAGCGGCAGCGTGGTGGCAATGGCCGTTGTCTTAGTCGGTTGTGGTGCTGATTTCGCATAAATACCAAATTCTGCCAATGCTGGATCAAGCGTAGTTGGTACTTTGGGATTCTTTTTTTCTCCCGCTGACAACGGCAAGCACAAACTTGCCGCGATTAATAAGGAGAGTGAGGGCTTAATCATATATATCCTTATCAGGATCTCAGTAATTTTTGCGTATACAGAAATCAAAACGATCATATAGGCAAAACGAAGCGAGCTGTTTTTACGATAGTATTAACTCATCGTTGTGAAGCACTTTCCAACAATTTGGCAGATGAATTCGAAATGATTGCATGTATTACTATGTTTCATTAAAAAAATAACCTCGGACCGGCATAGTGCGGTCAGAGGTTATTACTTCTATGCTTGCCATGTGCGAGCTTAGAGCACTTAAAGAAGTATTACCGTTATTGTTTAGTCACAACCACATAATACGCGCCAACTTCACCCTCGGCAGCAACAAATACTGGTGATAATTGATGTGATCCTTCTGATAAAGTCGCGGTAAAAGTTACTTCTTTCGCATCAGATGGAACAGGCATAGTCCCCTTTTCCTCCCCATCTATACGAAGGACTGCTGATTGAACGGGTATCGATATGCCATCAGTTGCTCTAAAAGCACGACTTGCACCAGGGACATTTTCGCCCGGTGGTAAAGCTTCCGTTATTTTTTTGTCTGATTCGACTGGCCAACGACGCAATGAGATGGCATAGGTACCGGCAGTGATCACTTTTATCGCCCAATGCCCGCCATGTTTTGATTTTTTATTATCTCCTTTTTGTCCACCTTTATTATACCCAGCTGCTGTGCGAATATGATTTTGATTCCATGGCACGACACCACCGCCAATCCAGTCATGCGCCGTTAGAATTACCTGCGGGTGCTCTGGATGACCGACGTAAATTTCTGTGGTTAATGCAAACGTCGGCTCTAATTCAGCCCACCAAGCTTCATAAAAAGCACGCATCGCCGCAACTTGATCTGGACGATCTTTTGCGACGTCATTTTTTTGTCCGGGATCAGCCTTTATATCATATAATTCTTTGCCATTTATCAGACGCCATTGTTCTGACATCACTGCACAATTTTTCCATTTCACTGGATTAACAACTCGTTGAGAATCTGAAATAACCATACGATCTGGCCATGCTGCGTTTCCATCACGAATTAATGGTTCAAGTGAGACGCCATCAAATTTAACTTTCTGCGGCGTCGGTGCGCCAGTTAAACTCAAAATAGTCGGCATGACGTCTACGGTATGCGTAAGATGATCAATAGAACGTTTTGTGTTTATTTTTGCTGCGGGCCAATGAAGCATAAATGGTACGCGATGTCCCCCTTCATATTCACTACCTTTTTTTCCACGCATACCAGCATTGAAAACTTTTTCGCCAGAAGCTGTGCCATTATCAGTGGTAAAAATAAATATCGTATTATCAGCAACGCCAAGTTCCTGTAAAAGCGCTCGTGTTTTCCCCACGTTATCATCAATATTAGTAATCATGCCATAAAAGGCTGCGATACCATTGTTTTGGTCGCTATACATATCCATATATTTTTGTGGCGCATGCAATGGACCATGCGGTGCATTGGGCGCTATATACGCAAAGAACGGTTTCTTTTCTTTAGCGCACTTCGTAATAAATGCATTTGCATATTCAAAGAAGACATCCGTACAGAAACCTTTAACTGGCGTTATTTTACTATTGTGAAAATAGGATCCATCAAAATAAGCGTTATCCCAAAGATCCGGTGTTTGTCCGACACCACCACCTCCATGGCGCATGACTTCCATAAATCCACGATCTTCGGCACGGTATGGATAGTTATCACCTAAATGCCATTTTCCAAACATGCCCGTCGTATAACCGTACTCTTTTAATGCCGCCGCAATTGTAACTTCATTTTCGCGCAGCATAGAACGACCATTAATGGTATGCCAAGCGCCAGCGCGATTAGTCCAGTGACCAGATAAAATAGAACAACGTGTTGGCGAGCACGTTGGTGCCACATGATAGTCGGTTAGTGAAATAGATTCACCAGCCAAAATATCAAGATGCGGTGTCTTGATGAATTTGTTACCGGTATGTCCTAAATCTCCGTATCCTTGATCGTCGGTCATGATCAACACGACATTGGGCCGAGACCCATAACCTGTTTCAGCAGCCGCTAGATGAGCCACGAGTGGAATCGCTACGAGGAGTACACACAGTAAGGCCATACGAATCATCAGTTTTCTCCCTAAAATCGTACTTATGTTGGACATCCACATTCGTTAGTGTGCTTCTAAAAACAAGTCGCAGTGTTGTCAGTTTTCTACCGAATAAACCTTGGTATATCTATTACAGATATACCACTCGTGCTTTAGCATACAGAGGTTTTTTGTATGATCTTCTTTTCGCAGAGTGAACTTAGATTAATCAAGTCACTGAGTTGTTGGATAATGCCACAACTGAAATCGTAACTGAGCGGTATTTCCTATTACAACGCTATTATGTCAACAAATTCATTCTTAATATGTAAACAATCATTAAATCATTTCTCAGTAATTTATTTTCACCTAAAAGGATTTTCTATGCCGCGCCTTTTCTCTCGATCAGCCCTTACAGTTTGTCTGTTGGCTTCTGTTTGCTCATCGATGTTGCTATCAGCTCAGGAGCTAGCTGGTAGTCGACCCAATATTATTTTAATAATGACAGATGATCAGGGCAAAGGAGAAGTAAATGTCCTTGGGAATAAAATATTAAAAACTCCCAACATGGACAACATCTATAACCAATCAGTTCGTTTTACTGCCTTTCAAGTTTCACCAACGTGTGCCCCAACACGCTCCGCCATCATGACCGGGCGGCATGAATTTATGAATGGCGTCACCCACACCATTTTAGAACGCGAACGCATGACGTTACAGGCTACAACGCTTGCCCAATCGTTAACTACCGCGGGTTATGCGACTGGTATTTTTGGCAAATGGCATTTAGGTGATGAAGATGAATATCAGCCACACAAACGCGGCTTCCAAGAAGCTTTCATTCATGGTGCTGGTGGCATTGGTCAAGCCTATGATAGCAGCTGTGCCGATGCGCCACCGAATCAGAAAAGTAAATATTTTGATTCGGTAATTCGCCACAATGGCAGCTTTGTGAAAACCAAAGGTTTTTGTACGGACGTTTTTTTCAAAGCGGCTACTGGTTGGATAAAAAAATGCCAAACTGAAAATAAACCATTCTTTGCCTACATTGCGACCAATGCACCACATGGGCCAATGATTTCGCCTGATTCTTATAAAAAACGTTTTTTAGATCTGGGTTACGATGACAGCAGTGCTGCACGCATGGGCATGATTGAAAATATCGATGATAATTTAGGCATGTTAATGCAAAAAGTCAGTGAATGGGGATTGGATAAAAACACCTTAATTATATTCATGACTGATAATGGTCAGTCCTATCGCAAAGGGAAATTAAATGGCAAACCAGTCAATTTAGATTTCTCAGGATACAAAACCGGTAAAGGATCGCCTGAAGAAGGCGGCACCTGTGTTCCCGCTTTTTGGCGTTGGAAAGATACGCTTCCTGCTGGCGTTGATATTCCAAACTTAGCTGGCCATATTGATATTTTCCCAACGCTTGCTGCATTAACGAAAGCGCAAATACCAACGGATCAGATAGAAGGTCGCAGTCTTGTTCCCTTACTAGCAAACGCACAAGCACCATGGGATGATCGTTATTTATTTACCCATGTTGGACGATGGGGAAAAGGCGCTGACCCTAACACCGCAAAATTTTCTAAATGTGCTGTTCGCAACCAACGTTTTCGCTTCGTAAATAATAAAGAACTTTATGACATGCAAAATGATCCATTTGAAAGCACCAATGTTATTGAAAAATTTCCTGATGAAGTCGCTGCTATGCGGAAAGCTTATGATGCCTGGTGGGCTCGTGTCATGCCGATGATGGTCAATGAAAAAGTGCCCAATGCCAAAGAACGTCCATTTTGGGTCTGGTACGACGAACAAGTGAAAAATGGCGGCATTCCTGATTGGGTCGAGCCAACGTTCTAATCGCTATCACGGCTCGACAGCTCTGCCGACTAAGCTACAATCTTGGCACAAAAGTTACTTGGATAATAGTTTCCGGACCCCGTAGCTCAGTTGGATAGAGCGTTGGTTTCCTAAACCGAAGGCCGCGCGTTCGAATCGCGCCGGGGTCGCTCTTTGTTTTGGGGGCGATGCCCCCAGGCCCCCGCGATCCTTTGTCGCGGTTTTTTTTCTACGCTTACGCTATGAAAAAATGAGCGGATGGGCTGCGCCCATTATATCCGCT
>JAHEDF010000528.1 GCA_024641365.1 Planctomycetota bacterium
TAGGTTTTAATAAATTGCGGGGCGACGTGCAGTCGCGATTTTTCCGCAATTTATTAAAACAGACTCTTAACCAAAGGGGGCCAGACGGCCCCCTTCAACCCCCGCAAGCTACTTTTTCAGCGGCCTGCTAGTGCTCTGACCACGCGAGACCTGTATTTTATTGATCACTTAACCGAAAACAGCTATTTGGTCTGCAAAAAGGTAGCTTATCGTTATTCGTTCAATTGAAATCTGTCGCAATCACGCTGACTCGTTTTGATGCGTTAACTTGCTGCATTATCTTTTGCCTGCTACACTGCGGTAGTTTGTAGAGGTTTATCGATGGCAACAACACAACCGAATTCAGGTCAACAAATTACCAGAGCCATTTTTATATGGGTTGTGGTTATGTTGGTGTCTATTTTCTTGATGATGGGTGAATTCGTTTGGATTTTGTTTTGGCTTTGGTTGCCCTTTTATGTGGGTTACAAACGACCAGCTCAATATGGGCTCCAATTAGGCCTGCTTAGTTTTATTATTCTTTTTCCACATAGTTTAGGCTATAAAATGTTCGGCAGCGCACGCGTTGTGAATAACGCTCCTTTCAAGCCTGAATTATTTATAACCGCATTCGGACCAGGCACGACTGTCACCATTAGTGACGGTCGCAGTTTTCAGATTGCAGGAATCACAGAAGAAGTGAATGACGAGGGCATTGGTCTCTTAGGTCCGCGTTGGGAAGTTGCTGGATTTGATCGTAAGCAAAGAAATTTAAATCAATATCTAATAGAGCATACTGACCAAAATAAACCATTACCATGGGGTGAAGCTGAATTAAGTATGCGTTTATGGGAAACAAAAAATGGCATTCCAGTACTCATACAAGAAAAAGGTAATGGCCGTGCACAATTAATACTTGGCAGTTTATCGAATTATTGGTGCGGAAATACGTTTTTCCCAACGCCCTTCCCAGAGCGTCTTCCACGTTATGCAAAAGCCGATCTCGCTCTTATGTTACTTGAGCGGGGTAAAGTAAAACCCGATAACAGCATAGCTGATGAGGACTATCAGAAAAAATTAGAACGTATTTATGCTTTTGCGAGCGAACGACGCGAACGAAATAAAAAAATCACCAAACCATAATTTAACTTTTCGCACGGGCCTTTTGCACATGACGCCAGGTCGCATAGCCCCCAGGAACGAGGCGGGCATCAATGTCATGCTGACGTAAAAATCGCACCGCATAATAGGCTCGTTGTCCGGCTGCACACATAACAGCCAATGGCTGATTCTTAGGTAGCGATTGCCATTGTTCGCGCAGAACACTTAACGGAATACAAATCGCGCCATCCACAGTTCCCTGCGCTGTTTCTGCTGGTTCACGCACATCAAGCACTGGCATGCCGTCATGTCCAACTGCGGCAATATCCATAATTGCGGGAGCATCCTGCGATAATTGATTCCCAGCTATAAATCCGGCAATATTAACCGGGTCTTTAGCGGCACCGAATTGTGGCGCGTAACATAATTCGGCTTCAGCAATGTCATGAATAGTGCCGCCAAGTTGGATCGCCATGGCTATGACATCAATGCGCTTATCGACACCCTCTTGTCCAATTCCTTGTGCGCCTAATAAGCGTCCATCGGTTGGATCGTAAATAACTTTTAAATGTATTGGATGTGCACCTGGGTAGTAACCGGCATGATGGCCTGGGTGTAAATGAACCACACTAACTGCCTGTCCACGGGCATGTAATTGTCGTTCATTTAATCCGGTACAGGCAATCGTCAGACCAAAAAGTCCACAGACACTGGTGCCCTGAACACCGCGAAAGCGCGAATTGCGTCCAGCAATTGCCTCTGCAGCGATACGTCCCTGGCGATTTGCTGGTCCCGCTAACGGCATTAATTGATAATCTCCGGTAATTACCGAACGTGATTCGACGACATCGCCAACAGCAAAAATATGTGGATCGCTGGTGCGCATGTGTTCATCGACGCGAATGCCGCCGCTCGTTCCTAATTCGAGGCCAGCTTCGCGTGCTAATCCTGATTCTGGCCGCACGCCAATAGCTAATAAAACAATATCTGCCTGTACGTGTTGGCCATTATCTAGCGCAGCACTAACCATGTTATTTGTCATCGTGAAGCTCGTCACCGCAGTGCCAAGGTGCGTGGTGATGCCATTTTTTTCTAAACAATCCCGCACTAGCACCGCCATTTCTGCATCAAGCGGTGGCATAACATGCGGTGCTTTTTCGACGATGGTAACTGCTAATTCACGATGACGCAAATTCTCAGCCATTTCTAAACCAATAAAACCACCTCCCACCACTAATGCGCTGGTTGCCTTATGATCATTTAACCACGCCATAACGCGACGTGTATCCGGAATAGTACGTAAACTAAATATGCCTGGACTATCAATCCCAGGAATTGGTGGACGAATTGGCGCTGCGCCAGGAGCTAACACTAATACATCATAGGATTCATCCGTGACCGTATTATTTTCTAAATTGCGTACGTGAATTATTTTCGCTTCACGATTAATTACTTCCACATCATGGCGAACACGGGTTTCTATATTAAAACGGCTGCGAAATAATTCACCGCTCGCAACTAATAATTTCTTGTCATCCGTTATAACGTTCCCTACTCGATACGGCAAACCACAATTCGCAAAAGACACATAATGACCTCGATCATAAATGATGATAGTTGCCGCTTCATCAAGGCGCCGTAGACGAGCCGCGCATGATGCGCCCCCTGCCACGCCACCGACAATAATAACTCGCTTCGACATAAAGACCTCGTTTGATCATCATAATCAAGATGGTATCAGTACGAAAGTCTTTATTTGCCTGAAAATGATTCTCATCCACGTTCTGCGTCGTGAACAGGTCTCGTTAAAGAGGTAAATTTATTTGCCCCACCTGAAAGAAAATAGGACCAGACCATATCAGATAATCCAATGTCATAGTACCGTAGGTACATCATCAGAACTACCTACTTGGCAACGGATGGTAAACGAGGAGCGTATCAAACTTCGTCGC
>JAHEDF010000529.1 GCA_024641365.1 Planctomycetota bacterium
CTGGTCTGCGGCAGTGTCGTAGGTGGCTGGAGTCGATTACGCGCCCCCGTTTGGATACCAATTTATGAGCTTATCAGATTCGATGTCATAGATGACAGTAAAATAATAATAGCCTCCATCACAGGGGCTTTTGACCAACGGCCTGCCAGCCCATTCGATTCCATGTTCATCATTCCATTCGCCATAAAAAGAAGACCCTGCTGTAATATAGATATATTTATGCTTATTTAATTCAAAACCAGACACTTGATAGCGATATCGTGATTCACTTTGGTGTTTTATGAAATTAGCAAACTTATCAGCGAGATATTCATATCGCAAATCCTGCTGATAAACATAATTAATCGCAGTAAACGACCGACAGCGATTAATTGCTCCATAGGCATTTTTAACCTCGTCGATTGTTAGCGGCATCAACCGATCAATCGCACTGTCACTAAAATTCATTTTTATTTCTTCGGCTAAACGCGATGCTGTGGTGCCCGCACAGATACCAATCTTGACACCGTCAATGTCGATGACCGAAACCGTAATATCGTTGATTTCAATAGCTGGTTCTAACGGCGCCGGATGCCGCAAGAGCCACGGCAATGACAAAACAAAACATACCGTTGCCATAACGATCAAGCAGAGAGCTACTCGTGTTAGCATCATGTCTATCTAACGAGAGTAATTGCGCAGAGTTCACCACCAGCGGCTTATGACGGTGGTAGCCAGGACTTCGCACATCTACAATGATGTCCGACATGATACACTCGCATACCGTAATTTTAGAGAAAAAATTGAATCACAGCCTATTTTGGACCTGGTCGCCCGGCATGACCATTTCTTTTGCCCCCTCAACCAATACAGCCTTCAACCCGTATTTGTTAATACTAATTGCTTTTGCGAGTGCTATAAATTTATCCTTACGATAAATAATAAATTCGGAGTCACCAAACGGCCTGACATCTATTCCTGATGGAACTGAAATGATAACTGTGTTCTTATCAACTGTCTGTACTGTTCCACCAATATAATCAAACGTATCATCTTTAATGGTTGCGTATAATTCCGGCCAAAGCAATTGGACAATTTTTCCGACATCTTCGTGCGTAATGTCCTTTTTGCTCCTGGGATGATCTAGGAGTTTATAATCTTCACTTACAGCAGCAGACAAAAAAGGTGTCATAAATAAGAGTATTAGAAAATTTATGTTTTTCACTAAATGACCTTTCTTCATAGATAATTGATTGGTATAATGGTAATTAGTAGGTGCGTTTCGCTGTGAGTGACCGAAGTCGGTAAATGAAGTCGGTAAATGAAGTCGGTAAATGAAGTCGGTAAATAGAGTAGGTGTCGGTTGCTATATACAGCTCGTTTTATTACGGTCAGACGTAAGCATTCAACCACGCATACGAGAGCGGCGCTTCCCTCTGCGTATAATCGCTCATTCGGAAGTCCCGTGATCCTTGTACATAATCGAATACCTGCACGCCTAATCACTTACCAGCCGGTTTTTTTTCTTGTGTCTCCTAGCAAATCATGCCAACTCACAGACATTGAGCGCGTGCTTGAAGATGGAATTTCAAATAAGTAAGGATCGTTGATGAGTAACAAGAACAGGCATCTTGCGCTTACGCTGACCATGTCGGCATTACTGCCGTTTGGCTATCAAACCACTTGGGGCGCTGATTCGCCAAGTGCCGACTCTGAAAAAGCCCCGGTGCGCGATCAACCCCAGCAAGAAAATAATCGGACATTTGTTGAGTCGCTCAATTTAGAAACACATGGATTTGCAAGCTTCGGCTACTTACAGACATCGCGCAATAATTGGCTCGGTCAGACAAGGGATGGGACTGGCGAATTTTGGGAAGTTGCCGCCAATGTAATCGCTCGTCCGATTGAGCGTGTGCGTTTAGGCGTGCAGTTGTTCGCTCGTGATTTGGTTTATTATGATAACGGAAACGTGAACGTTGATTGGGCCTATGCGGATTATCGCTTTGATGATGCGCTTGGTGTCCAAGTCGGGCGCTTCAAGTTGCCGCTCGGCCTTTATAATGAATCTCTTGATGTGGTTGCCGCGCGAGCAGGAGTTTTTTTGCCGACTTCGGTTTATCCGACGCAAAGCCGTGATTTTCAGATTTCCACCGATGGGGCTAAGGTATACGGCACAACAAATTTGAATTTTGGCGGATCGCTGGATTACGCTGCGTACCTAGGTGGAAAACAATACGACCTTGATGCCGGTTATGCGACCTATGTGGCTCAAATTATTGGATTAAATCGGCTTTCGGAATTGACGGTCAATTACCTTGCTGGCGGGATGCTGCACTGGGAAACCCCGCTTGATGGTTTTTCCGTGCGTGTAAGCGGCGCGTATTTAGATGGCGTCGTTGTTAAGGCGGACACTGGGATTGGCAGCCTTAATGTTGATGCTGAATACTACGTCGGCTACTTTTCCCTACTTTACTCATTGCCGCGCGTAACGCTGGCATCTGAATATCGTTTAATCTACGGTCGTGGAGATACAACGCTCGCCGGAGTCGCATTGGATCCTTTGGTTGATAACACCGAGGGAGTTTATGTGAGCGCGACTTGGCATGCTGCATCGTGGTGGGAAGGTTATGCGGCAATCGAAGGCGCATGGGCGGACGCGCAACACCGCTCAAACAAGTATGCGTACACCGGAGTCCTGGGGCTGAATCTCATGCCCTTGCGCAACTGGTCGATAAAGGCGGAAGTCCGCGGCGTACGTGGTGTCATGGGCGTTCTTGCAGCAGATAATCCAAATGGCATCGATGATCGCTGGGGTGTTCTTGCCCTCAAAACGACAGTGGATTTCTGATGTATTGGGTCCGCATCATTTCATTGTTTGTTATGACCATTGTCGCACTGCATGCGGCGGTAGCGGTCGTCAACAATGATGTTGCTGATACAAATATCACCGAAAATCGCGTGCGGGATTTTTTACTAGGACGAAGCACCAGCTGGAATTCAGGTGATCCGGTCATCATTGTTCTGTGTACCGATAGTGCGGGGGAACGAGCCG
>JAHEDF010000530.1 GCA_024641365.1 Planctomycetota bacterium
GTGTGGCCAACCCATTAGTCTCGACGTTGTTCCCACAAAATCGTACGCACTATTTAAATATTCTGCACGCCAGTTGGCCAGCTGGGATGATTATTGGTGGTTTAATCGGTTGGACCATGGGCGATATGAGCTGGAAATTACAGCTGAGCTTGTACCTCATTCCAACTTTGCTTTATGGCGTATTATTTCTTGGACAAAAATTCCCACAATCGGAAGCAGCAGAAAAAGGCTTATCTTTCGGAGAGATGTTTAAGGATATTGGTATTTTAGGCGCAGCCGTCTGCTGTTATTTATTAGTCTTATTCTTTAGCGGTGCATTAGGCTTACCAGCCTGGGCAGCCTACGGCATAGGTGGCGTCTTGTTGGTCGTAGTTGGTATCATCACAAAATTCTCAATCGGCTCATTTTTATTATTCTGCTTATTCATCGCTCACGCATTAGTTGGTTCCGTTGAACTTGGCACTGATGGTTGGGTACAAAATATTACCGGTAACATTTTAACGCCTGATCAAGGAAAACTGCTCTTCGTATTTACCTCGTTAGTTATGTTTGGTCTGCGCTTTTGTGCACACTTCATCGAAAGTAAATTAAAGCTCTCACCAATCGGCTTATTGTTGGTCTGTTCAATTCTTGCCGTCATCGGTTTGAATCTGACTAGTACGGTTACCACCTTTGCTGGTGCAATGTGCGCTTTGGCAATTTACGCGCTCGGTAAAACCTTCTTCTGGCCGACTATGTTGGCTGTCGTTGGTGACCGTTTCCCACGTAGTGGTGCGATCGCGATGTCACTTATGGGTGGTATCGGTATGATGTCAGTCGGTATGATTGGTAGTCCAGGCTTAGGTTACGCCAAAGACCGTTTTGCTGCTGAAGCATTACAAACGGTGTCGGCTGATGCCTACTCAGCCTACAAGAATGAAACCCCGAGTTCTTTCTTATTCTTCGCTGAAGTAAATGGACTCGATGGTGGTAAATTAGGTGCAGCAAAAGGTAAAAAAGAAGAAGAACGTAGCGAACAAGACAAACAGGCTTTAGCGGCTAGTATTGCCGGCGATCGTAAAACTTTGGTTGCTGACTCCTTTATTCCAGCAGCTATGGCTCTGATCTATTTATTAATGTTGCTCTACTTCAAGACGATTGGTGGTTACAAACCAGTTCGCATCGAAGAAGCTCCTGGTACCGGTTACTAATTTAAGATTAGTAAGCGAAATAAAAAATCCCTGGCGAAAGCCAGGGATTTTTTTGTTTATAGCTAAAAAGGTTATAGCTGTAATTAGTGGTTACAGGACAGGCATTGGACTGTATGTAACTTATTTGAATGACCATAGATGATGACCTTTTCTCTGGTACTAAACTGCATTGCACAACTTTTATATTTGAGATGAGCATGTCTCGGAAGATGTTTTGATTCAACAAGCTGCGTATGAGGGCATGAGTAGACTTGTAATAATATCGAAGTTTCCATCATAACCTGCACTATGAAAAACTTCCTAATGCTTATCGCATGCGTTTTATTTTCTTCCGCTTATTCAGCTGAAAGCATTGCGCTTGAGGTCAAAGATGGCGAAACGCTTTTAGCAGGACGATGGTTTTCGGCTGCCGGGGATGGAGCAAAGCCAACGGTTTTAGTTGTTCACGAATGGTGGGGACGTAATGCGTATGCGGAAAGCCGCGCGGCGGCATTAACAGCCCACGGTTGGAATGCATTGGCAGTTGACCTATACGGCGAAAAAGCCAGCAATGATTTTCCCACTGCGGTCAAGCGTTCTGGTCCTTTTTATCAGGATCCGCAATTATTTGTTCGTCGTTTACAATTATTTTTAGATGCTGCTCGTGCACGACCAGAATGTGATAAGGAACGTGTGTCCGCAATTGGATTTTGTTTTGGTGGCTCTGCAGTTTTACAAGCGGCTCGTGCTGGACTTGATCTGAAAGCGGTCGTTGCATTTCATGCGGGATTAAAAACGTCTGCGCCAGCACAGAAAAAGCCGCTGGCTCGTATTTTAGTTTGCCATGGCGGCGCCGATCCTTTTGTGCCTGCCGATGATGTGGCCAGCTTTATAAATGAAATGAATACAAGTCAGGCGAACTGGCGTATGGAAATATTTGGCGGTGCCGTTCATGCATTTACCAATCCGAAAGCAGGTATGGATGTTACCAATGTCCCAGAATCAATCCCATTTAGTAAAGCTGTTGCTCATCACCCCGAGGCTGAAACGGCCAGTATTAATTTAATGATCACTTTCTTGAAGGATCAGTTTCAGTAATAGAGTGAAGCGGTAACCAGTGGCATAATTAGTTACAAAGATCTCCAATTCACACATCTGTTTATAAATCAAGCTCTATCTATAATTCAATAAATCCCTGGCCTAAACCAGGGATTTATTTTAGCATATGGATTTACAGTTCCCAATGCGTGCTGTTAGAATGAAGTCGAACAGCATCGACATTGGGATAAGTCTAGTCAATAAAATGAACGTATTTTTTACTTAGTAACGGTGACAAGTAAAAACGTCGCGTCGATAATAGTTCTGTCTGTTTGTCCACTGCGATTGTGTTTGTTGAATAACTCGTCGAGTTCACGATGCATATCCTCAGCACGACCTTGTTGCTCTGCTGCCGCATAAGCATTCATCGTTGGACCATAATACAATTGAAATTCATCAAGATAAGCGCTTGGTGAACCAGCATAATCAAAAGTAAAGGTTTCGCGATCGCAGCGGATATTTTCCTTTTTGATACCAGCTTGGGTAAAGCGATTAATCACACGTTCTTCAACGCCCCAAGTCATCGGACTCACAAAGCCAGCTGGTGGAGGTGGGGTGTAGGAGGAACAGATTTTGAGAATTTGCGCTACCAAGGTTGGATCACCTGGAATCCAGTTACCCATAACAATGCGCCCGCCTTGGCGCGTGATGCGCACTAAATTCTTGGCGACATCATCTTGTTTTGGTGCAAACATGGCTCCGAAAATACTGACTGCGACATCAAAAGATTCGTCAGATAAATCTTTTAAGTTAGTTGCGCAGCC
>JAHEDF010000076.1 GCA_024641365.1 Planctomycetota bacterium
CGCATGAACAAACGCATGAACACACAAACGTTTAGATCGACTACGACGGCACAGGTTATTGCAGCTGGTCTCATACTACGCCGTGAAACAGCTGATGGTTCACGGTGGTTAGTAATGCAAGCGACAAAACACGGTGAATGGGGATTTCCCAAAGGTCATCAAGATAGTGGAGAAACCTTATTAGCGACTGCGCTTCGCGAATGCGCTGAAGAATGTGGAATCGCATTAATTGCCATCGAAGGCAAACCCCTAGAAGCCACGTATCGTTTACCAAATGGAAAAACAAAGTCAGTTATTTATTATCCTGCAGTTACTGCTCAAACAGATGTCACACTCAGCACAGAACATAAAGCCTATGCCTGGATGAGTGAAAAGGAAATCATCAAACATTTATCACATACGAATATTATTTTATTATTTCGTGCTTATTTACATGCATTACGAAGTCATTAACTATGGTATGTCTCCAATTTTACGAAGCTATTGATGGTGGTCCTGAGTTAGATCGTAGCGATATTGATATGTATGTTGAGTCATTAACTGGCGCTCAATTAACTGGCGCCGTTGGTGATCCGTATCGCAGTGGACAATGGCATGATGTGCATACCGGTGCTCGCTGCGACATTGATTTAGGCGATATTCCTGTTGAAGCAGATCATGTTCATCCACCAAAATCCTATGAGGGATGGCGCTCCGTTGGGTTAACAATTCATGTCCCTTTGGCTGGTCCGCATTGGTTGTGCGTTGAAGTATTGCAATGGGTCGAAAAATTATTGCAGCATTTTCAACAACTGCGTGTGCTCGATACTGAAGACACCCAACAAGATGGCGCTGATGGCCCTGGGACATGGCATCGTCCACGGGTTTTAGCCAGCTGGGAAAAATTACATCAGGCACAATTACAGGGACGCACTGATTTGTGTCGCATGGGACGATTAGCGAGTGTCTGTTTATGGCGTTATCGTCGTGAGCGTGCGCAGGGACGCAGCACGCACCCGGAATTAATTTGGCCAGATGCCTTAGTGGTTTTGGATCAAACAGATAACTGCGCACGCAGCGCCATGTTATTACCAACACCGCTCGCGCCGATGGCCTTACCTCCTGTTGAATTAATTGTCATTACAACGGCCAATGGAACCTCCGTTATTCCGGCCGAAATAGTCTCTGCCTGCGGAGGCGATCCCTTGTCACTTGGGCAGTCACAGCTGGTCACGCCAAGCGACAAACTGGCTACTGTGATTGCTGCCGCGAAAACACTACCAATCGATCGCTTTAAAGCCCTCGGCGACCACGATTGGTCTGATTAACCAGCTAGTAACGGCTTACGCGCAAACCGCACACCGCTTCCCATCAGCTCAGCACTGGGCTTGCAAGTTTTGTGCAATTCTTTGACAGTACCTAGGATGAGTGCGACCTTCGCTTGCCCCCATTGTGGAGCCACCTACCCGCGCAAACCAGTTTTAGTTGGTCGAGCTGTACGCTGCACCACCTGTAAGAATGCTTTTTGTCTGCGCGAAGATGGTATAGCAGACCCGGTTGGTGAGGTTGCTCCTGCACCGGAACAAACGGAAGAACCGCAACAGTCTGCGCCTCCAGCAAACACGCCTCCGCCAGCGGTGGAAAAACCAGCCGCTCCAGCAAAGCCGCAATTAAATACAGGTTGGGGTTTAGATTTAAGTGTCGACGTCAGCGAACCACAACAACAGTCGGACCCAGCTGAAGAGTCTCCTGCGGAGAACAAAGCAGCGACGAGAAAATCCTCTGCTACATTACCGTCATCCTCTCGCCGCTCAGAACGATTAACAGCACAACAAGCAGATGCGCGTCGTGCCATGGCCGCGACGTTATCAACGTCGATGACAGAAGCGTTGAAATCTGAATCGGTTAAACGCGAAGAAACCAATCGGCTTAAAAAAGCAAAACAAGGTGAGGGACAAGTTGGTAAAATTGGTCCCGCTGTTTTAACAGGGCAAGGTGTCGAAGAAGCAAAGAATGCACGTAATTTTATTCTCGGTTTTATTGGCTTTATACTTATTTGTGTCGGTTTGTGGTGGCTCATTTTTACAACATCACCTGAACAAGCTGCGCTAGATGCTTTTACAGCTGAAATTCCAACTGAACGCATTCGTGCAGGACAGCGTATTCAAGCCATTCAAGAACGTGCGTGGTTAGTTGGTATTCCCCCTGCACAAGTTGGCGTGCCTCCCGTTATTGATTTTAATGACGCCCGAATTGGTTCCGCACGAACAATTAAATTGGCGCCAGCAGCGCCTGTATTTGCATCCTTAAAAAACTTAGTCCCTGTCGAGCCGGGACCAATTTGGGTTCCGGCTGATCGAGTTGATAGTCTCAACCAATACCGTCGCGAAGATCAAACTGTTAAAGAATTTATAGCTTTAGTTTTAAAACGCGAAAAGAAAGCTATCAGCCATCAATCTATTTTAGACGACTTGAAAAAAACGACCGGAATGGATAGCGACGATGCCGAGCTTATTGATTTATTTATTCGCGGTTACACGACATCGGATGGGAAAAACGACATTATTGAGCGGTGGATGAACGGTGATGTACCCAAAGCATGTCAGGTTATTCGTTTTACTGGTAATAATGGCCTTATGCTATTGAGTCGCGGTCAATCCTTTAAAACCAATGATGTCACCTATGAAGGTTACATGCTGCGCTTTGATGGCGAAAATTGGCCAATGGAATGGAAAATACTCACACTTAAAACATCTTTAAAACCACGGTTTTAATTTTTTAATAACAGAAAAGGCATAGGAATACTCCTATGCCTTTTTTATGTAATTATAGCTAAATTTAACTGGCCGCTGCTTGCGATTGACCACCCACCGCTTTCGCTAGCAGTGATTGCACTTGTTTGGCAAAGCGAGCAGCATCGTTTAATTTTCCACCTTCTGCTAAAATGGCTTGGTCACGTAATAAGCTAACATAGCCAGATAGCGCCGCATTATCAGCGTCGTCTTGATGCATATTTTGTAAGCGCTCAATTAATGGATGGGATGCGTTAAGTTCAAGAATACGTTGACGCGCTGGCACTGGTTGTCCCATACGCCGCATCATTTCTTCCATCTGCGCATTCATGCCACCCTCACCATCGACTAAACAGCATGGGCTATCAGTTAAACGTGAAGTTAACCGTACTTCACTGACATTATCTTGCAGGGTTGTTTTACAGTAGCCGAGAAAACCCTCATAGGTTTTTGCTTGCTCTTCGAGGGCTTTCTTTTCTTCGTCACTTGCAATGTCAGCGGCACCTATCGCAATATTTTCTAACGATTTTTTGTCAAATTCAGTCAAGTGCGAAATAACCCATTCATCGACTGCATCTGTGAAAAATAATACTTCCCAGCCTTTTTTCTTAAACCCTTCTAAATGCGGGCTTGATTTTGCTGCTTCGAGGGTTGGCGAAAAAACAAAATAAATCTTTTCTTGACCACTTGGCATACGGCTAACGTAATCGGCTAGCCCTGTTTTTTCTGGTCGCGATTCGCCTTCAGCTAGAGTTTCAGTCGTCCATGTCGAGCGCAAACGTACGATTTTCGCAATCCGTTCTTTGTTATCATGATCAGTGACAACGCCTTCACGTAATACGGCGCCAAATTGTTCATCAATAGTCTTAAAAGCGGCCACTTCTTTTTCATCATTTGATGTCGCTAATTTTTGTAAGTGATCTAAAATTTTCTTCACTAATTGTTTGCGCAATTTAGTTACCGTATCTTGTTGCTGCAATATTTCACGGCTCACGTTGAGTGGTAAATCATCGCTATCAACAATACCACGGACAAATCGCAGGTATTCTGGTAATAAATCTTTGCAATCATCCATGACAAACACACGACGCACATACAGATGGAGACCTTTGCGATCCCGATCAAACATATCCATTGGTTGTTTGCTTGGTACAAATATTAACGCCGTAAAGGACATCGTCCCTTCAATAGTAAAATGGAGCCGCGTTTCCGGATCATCCCACATACGACAAGCAGACTTATAAAATGCATTATATTGTTCATCAGTAATGTCATCCTTCGGGCGAGTCCATAAAGGCTGCCCCGCATTTACCTGTTCTAATTCAGCGGTAACCCCTTTCTTTTTATCTTCGTCACTAACATATTTCGGTAACATGATCGGATAGGTAACATAATCACTATATTTTTTAATTAGTTCACGTAATCGCCACGTTTGCGCGAAATCTTTTGCGTCATCTTTTAAATGCAATGTAATCGTCGTACCACGTTTTGCTCGCGCAATAATTTCAGTATTATAACTACCATCGCCTGAGCTTTCCCAGCGCACACCTGCATCACTGGATGCAGATGCCGCACGACTTTCGACCACAACTTTATCAGCAACCATAAATGCGGAGTAAAAACCAACACCAAACTGTCCAATTAAATTTGCATTTTTAGAAGCATCATCACCTAATTTTTGCAAAAATGCTTTGGTTCCAGATTTTGCGATGGTCCCTAAATGCTCAATTGCTTCCGCCTCTGTTAGGCCAAGGCCCGTGTCTGAAATGGTTAGCGTTTTCGCATTCTCATCTGCCGTAATTTCAACTGTCAGATTGTCATCTCCTGCCATCAATTCTTTGTTCGTTAAGGCTTGGAAACGTAGCTTGTCACAGGCGTCCGAAGCGTTTGAAATGAGCTCACGTAAAAATATTTCGCGCTCTGAGTAGAGGCTATGAATCATCAAATGAAGCAATTGTGTAACTTCTGTTTGGAACGAGTGCTGGGTCATGGTGGAGAGGCTCCTGGGTCAAAATGACAGTTTTCAGTTGATTGAAGTAGTCGTCTTGCAACTAGAGTGCCAGATAATCCACGGTCCACTATTTGTCATAATTGCCACTATTTGAGCAATCTCCGGGCGCATAATTGGCAATATAGCCTCATATTGTCCAAAAGTATGGGCGGACTCTGTGATTGGCGTTTTTCACTTATGCACCACCATACAGCCATGTTGCCTGCGCTTATTGATACCCATTGCCATCTGACCAATCAGCGCTTTGCCTCCGACCAAGCAGCCGTCATCACCCAAGCCCAAGCCGCTGGCATTACCAGCATGATGACTATCGGCACCGGTGTTGCCGATGCCCAGAACTGTCTTGCCCTGTCTGAAAAATATCCAGGCATCATTTATTGTTCTGCTGGTCTCGATCCGTTTTCGTGTCACGAAGCAGGTGAACATTTTAATTCGGAATTAGCATCCTTAGATAATTTATTAGCGAGCGGATCATTTCGCGCTCTCGGCGAAATTGGTCTAGAATATTTTCACACCCTTGCTCCCCACGATCAGCAAAAATTACACTTTGAGGCGCAGTTAGATCTCGCTGTAAAATATGACTTGCCGGTGGTAATTCATTCGCGTGATGCGCACCCCGATGTATTGGCAATTTTGCGTCGCCATTCCAAAAATCGTGGTGTCATTCATAGTTTTACGGGAACCGTCGCTGACGCGCATGCATTTTTAGAGATTGGTTGGCATCTCAGTTTTAATGGTATGGTGACGTTTAAAGCCAATGACGAACTACGAGCTGCCGCAGCAATTGTTCCTAATGATCGGTTATTAGTAGAAACTGATTCCCCTTATTTAGCTCCCGTACCATTTCGCGGTCGTCGCTGCGAACCCGCCTATGTGCAACATACCGTGCAAATAATTGCCGAACAACGAGGGCAACGCATTGAAGATATTGCAGCGTGGACAACGCGAAATGCGAAACTTTTATTTGGGTTTAAATAAAATAGAAATAAATTATTTTGCTTTTTTAATTTTATTTTTTGCTTGAGTCGCCGATGGATGGTCCACAAATGATGGATTACATCCTGGGCCGAGTGAGGCTGAGCTGTCGCCGTCTTCTTTACGGCGTAAAGAAACATTATTGCCGATTACTTTTAAATTTCGCAACAATGCTTCCATGCGTGAAATACTTAATGGTTTAACTAAATAGCCATCACATTGATTGTGAAATGCATTGCGGACGGAGTCATAATCACCAAGGGCTGTCGTCATTACAATTTTGGAACCCCAACCGTCTTGCAATCCGGCACGCCGCTCAAGTGTGCGTATAGCACTGAGCGCTTGCTTGCCGTCCATAACTGGCATCACAATATCTAAAAAAATGACGTCGTAGAGTTCACCTTTTACAAATGAGTGCGTTACTTTTTCAATCGCATCTTTGCCTGATACACCAACCTCACAGTCGCTAACACGTTCCATGACACGAACCAAGAATTTACGACACGTTTCATCATCATCGACAACTAAACAGCGCATTATTTATCGGATCTCCTAAAACAGCGCATAATCTGCTGCATGGTTATTCAAGATACCGTACAATTTGCCAAGCGTCCACCAATTGCCTGATAAGCATGAGATAATGCTACCGATTTTACATGAATAGGTAGGTGATGGTTATATAAACGAATCAGGTGTTGCACGTTGTGCCGCTACTAATTTTTCAGTGCACTGTTTTTATCACTATGGGTGACTCGTTAATCGTAGCTTTCGCTCTCATTTGGAAACTTCAGTTCTTTCACATCTTGGTGAAAGTGGCTAAAGGCTTTAACCATGTCGTCTGCTAAAGAGGCGTACTTCCGCACAAACCGAGGATGGAATTGGGTGTTCATGCCCAGCATGTCTGGAGTTACTAATATTTGTCCATCACAGCCAAGGCCTGCTCCGATTCCGATTGTTGGAATTTTTAGTGTCTCGGTAATGCGTTTGGCAAGCGCCATGGGTACTTTTTCTACAACGACTCCAAAGGCTCCAGCCTCTTCAAATGCCAAGGCTGAATCAATAATTTTATCTGCTTCTAGTTCATCGGTGCCACGGGTTTTATAGGTTCCATAATTATGAATTGATTGCGGTTGCAAACCAACATGTCCCATTACTGGAATGCCAGCGTCGACTACACGCGAAACTATTGGCGCAATGCTACGGCCGCCTTCCATTTTAACTGCTTCTGCCATGCCATCTTGTAATAATCGCGCTGCGTTACCTAAGGCTTCATCAGCGCTTTTACGATACGACATAAATGGCATATCAGCGACGACTAATGCTCGCTTAACCGCACGCGTTACGACGCGCACATGATATAACATTTCATCCATTTTCATTGGCACCGTCGTATCATTGCCAGCAAAAACCATACTGGCCGAATCACCGACCAAAATCATATCAATTCCTGCCTGATCTAACATGCGAGCCGTGAGGAAATCATAGGCGGTCAATGCCGAGATTTTTTCATTCGCTGCTTTCATTTCTTGCAGACGTAATGTTGTTACTTTGCGGTTTGCCTTTGAGGTCGTTGAGCGTTTCATGCTCGGCATGGTAGCGTTTCTTACCATGTGACCAGAGCCGCTTCCGTATTGGCCACCTAGCGGAATACGTTGCCCTAAATTGAACTTTTATCTCGTTATGAGAAAGCGCCTACGGCTGCGGTTTTTCAGCCGCTTTATCTTCTTTGGGCACGTGTGCATATTGATTGAGTCGACCCGTCGCGTGGTCGAGATTTATATCGGCAAGCCGATATCCCAATGCTGCATCTAGCCATTTCCACTCAAGCGCTTCGCATCGTTCAATTAGTGGCAAGTAATCACAAAGCGACAATGTTCCATCTGCTCGATTTTTATCTGCCATTTGTTTTGCTACATGGGCTGTTGCGCGATTGTCATTGAGCGCATTTAAATCATCAATCGAGCGTACTAAGCGTGCATGTGCACGATGTGCATCAGAACGTAGTTCATGTAATTTGGAGATATAGGATGCCCGCGCACGGTCTCGTTCGATGGATGCGTCCTCAGCTCTTTTCGCCGCATCATCAGGCCATGGAATACGTAACGATGCACCGAGGCGGAAAGAGGTGCCCGCTTCGCGATCATAGGTTACCGCAGGGCCCAAGCGCAATTTCGGATATTGGTTCATTAATGCCTGGCTATAAGTAAATTCCGCGCGTTGATATAAGGCCTCTTGAATTTTTAATTCCCAACGGCCATTAATTAACTGTTGATCTATCTCTTCAATACTCATCGCCTGATGTACATCTTTAACCAATGGCAGGTTGCTCGCAGTTAATGTGAATTCTGTCGCTGGGTCAAATCCCATTAAGCGGTTTAAATCGCGGCGTGATTCGTCCACCACTCCTAAATGAACACGGAAATTATCATTCGACTGTTGCCATGCGATAAGTGCCAATGACCGATCTAATACTGGTGATTTAGGGTCATTTACCAAACTGTGATATAATTGCTCGCGATGACGAACGAGTTCAGAAGAATACGCTAAACGTTTTTCTTCCGCTAATAATTTTACATGGCTGCTACGAACTTCTAATACTAATTTCGCTTCAGCCGCTAACATTTCGGCTCGACTTTGTGCTAAACGAGCTGATTCATCATTTCGCCATGCCTGTCGTAAATTTGGCATTAACAAGGTGTACAACATATCAGTATCAGTTGCGACGCCGACTGTTGCCTGATTTAGGTTCACGCGCATTTCCGGCTTGAATCGGATCATGCCAAATAAATCCGGTGTTCCTATGCGTGATATTTCATGGCGGCGATTTCTTAATTCAGGATTAAATGATAAGGCAACCATCACCATCTCAGCCTCATTTAATCCATCGCTGCTATCATAAACTCCCTCTGGAGAATCTGCCGTTTTTGCGATATTATTTAGTGCGACAGTGTGAGGCGTGCGTTCCCGTAATGCGGTCATCTCTACCGACGGTTTGAGTGGTTCTGGTCGATAGACGGCGCAACCGCCTAACAACACCACAGAACTGAGTATAGTTATGCCTGATAGTGCATTCCTCATGGCTCCCTCGCTTCTTGGCCGCCATGGGTGGCATAAACCACCTGCTAGCCAGTTGCATGTCGCCTATCCCGAGTGCGGGGTAATTTTATCTCCTCTTTAGTTGCTATGCTAACAACCGGGGCGCTAAAAGCTTTAAAAAAGTTCCAAACATTTCATGACTTTAGTGGTATTTCACGCATATATAACGGGATTGTGAGCTGATTTGTCCGGTCACAGTCTGTAACAATCGTCTATAACTTTGACGCTCCCTGTAAACTCCATTGATGCCAATTTCGGTGGTATTACGACAGTGAATGGGACCTGTGGACCCTGGGTCAAAAGAGGGACTGGACGGCGGCTCCGTCTTTGCAACACTCCCGCCCTCCTAACGGACCGTAGCTCAGCTTGGCTAGAGCGCTGCGTTTGGGACGCAGAAGTCGCAGGTTCGAATCCTGTCGGTCCGACCATTTGTGCGGGGGCTCTGCCCCCGGTCCCCCACGACCTTTGTCGTCCTTACATCCTGGCCCTTTGGCCAGGATGTTTGCGTGATGGGCTGCGCCCATTTTATCACGCAACCAGGACTCGGCGGTCGGTTTTTTTTGGGGGCTTTGCCCCTTTCCCCCTTATTTCCTTTTTCACTTATCCACAGATCTATTATTTATATAATTCCTCTGTTTCACTTCCAGGAATATATAAAACTAATTTGTATTTTTGGGGTTGGTGAAATGTAATTACTTGGTACGGCTAGCTTATGCGATCATTCATTGTTGTTCTATGCTTATTCGTGCTTTCTGCTTGCGGGAGTAGCTCTCGTGAATCTGAAAAATGGGCACAACCTGTAGATGCTATTGCTGCGACACCTGTACATGTGGTGACGCCACAATTATTTCGCTGTTTTGAGCCGTCAGCGGTTGCGCTTAAGGAAATGGAAAAAAGCTTAGGTATTCGCTCGGTAATTTCCTTGCGACCACGACACGCAGAGCGAGATGAAATAAGCGCATTAAACGACATGAAATTAGCAACGTACCGCATTAAAATGCATGCGGGGTATGTTGATTCGGTTGCTCTGAAAGATGTGCTGACAGCTCTCCGTGATGCACCAAAGCCGATTGTAATTTATAGTTATGAAGACGCACTATCAGTCGCGACAGCCATTGCTGCGTTTCGCATTGCACAGCAAGGATGGTCAGTCGCTGAAGCGCTCGACGAATTAGAGCATAGTGACTACGGGCGTAGCGGGCCCGTAACTGACGGACTAAAGAAATGGTTTCTGGGCGGCGGGGTAGAACGAATTAATTACTAACGTTATTTTTTCG
Source organism: Planctomycetota bacterium (assembly GCA_024641365.1). The sequence continues at coordinate 10,131 of JAHEDF010000076.1, forward strand.
ACTTTTTCTCTTTCTTGCTGCTTGGATCATAACTAAGATTTTTCTCTGTTGGTATCGGCGCCTGCACAGCTTTATGCCAAGCTAACAAGTCTGCCAATAATTCATCTCGTTTTGCGGTATTCGTTAGTGCAATATTTTTAAATTCGCCAACATCCGTTGCTAAATCATATAGTTCTACAGCATTATTTGAATCCAATTTATCACGTCCACCATCTAACACCCATTCTTCCATAAAGAGATGTAATTTAAAATCACCCTTGCGAATAACACTGACTGGACGGCTGCGAAATCCAGTTTGCACATCTAGTTCGCGGCCTCGAATAACTGGTTTATCTAAATAACCAGGGAAATGCCAAAAAATAGATTCACGTTTCAATGCCCCATCCCCGCGCAGCAATGGTGACAAGTCTTCGCCGTCTAAAGTTTTCCCTTTGGGAATGGGTGCGCCCGCTGCTGCTAAAAATGTCGGATAAATATCAATATTAATTACTGGTACATCACACGTTGATCCTGGTTTGGTTACCCCTGGCCACCGCACAATAAATGGTTCGCGAATTCCGCCTTCATAATAACTGCCTTTATTCCCTCGTAATGGCTCTTGAGATGACTGTTGCGTCGCCCCATTGTCACTAGTGAAAATAATTACGGTATTGTCTGCTAGTCCCTGTTCGTCGACATGTTTTAACAACATGCCGACACTCATATCAAAGTCATACGTACAAGCCGCATACATCGGATCATTGTGTTGTTTCCCTTTTTCTTTTTCTTGAAAATGTTTCAGTGTCTTTGATTGGCCTTGTAATGGGCCATGAATAGCATGATGAGCTAAATAAACAAAAAATGGTTTCTCTTTATTAGTGGTTATAAATTCACACGCTTTTTTGGTTAGCGTAAAAACACCCTTCGGATCATCAGGTGGTCCTTTTTTATTTCCTTCTGAGCCCTCTTTAACTTCTCCTTCGCCAAATGAATCAAAAGTCACATCAAAACCTTGTTCGGATGGTAAGGCACCTTCTTTACCAGCTAAATGCCATTTCCCAAAATGACCGGTAACATAACCAGCTTGCTTTAATGCATCTGCTAAAATTATATTTTCAGGCAATAATCCTTCTTTATTCGGGATTGGAATTAAACGATGTTGATTTTTATTGCCGCGATCAGTCGATC
>JAHEDF010000531.1 GCA_024641365.1 Planctomycetota bacterium
CCCTCAAAGTCCACAACGAATTTATCATGGTCCCTGGCGCGAAACATGGCGAATGGAGTAAACCCCAATTTCTACCTGCTTATATTGATGTCTACGATAAATATTTTACCGCGCATTTAAAATAATGTCATTTCATCTTTATAATAAGATGTTAGAGAACTAAAATGAACTTTTTCTTCGATAGGCCGTTCTTATTAAATGATCGAACTATTCGACCAAATAATATGTAACCCAAAGGCCATTGAACCCGAATCAATTAATCCTGTTCAGTATAAAACAATATATAATTGGCCCGCGATAATTGGAATTGTAATTATTGCAATGTCTGTTGAAGTTGGATATTTATACAATGTTTTATGTCGCAAGAATAATAAATTCAGATTACTTATTACGCTGTATGCATTAAATATAGTTACAGTCATACCTACTAATTACCTGGCCTTAAAATTTGATTTCTGGTGTGAAATACTGCCGTTTTCAATAGAAGGCATAATTCTATATATCTTTTTTGGGACCGAAACCAAAAATGGCATTGTTAAAATCTATCTCCATTCGTGGTTCGGAAACTTTCTATCGATGATAGCGGCTATATGGCTCATTATAATTCTTAGTCATTTTGGAATTATTATTTGCAAAACAAGTGCAGTGGATGTTGTCTAACCAATCACTGCGCGGGGGAGGATCTCGGTCGGTTTCCTTCCTCTGCAAACACGTTCACGTCCGCCCCGCAACTTTTATGACGTCTGACATGTAGTGGTATATTATTTCTTAGGTTTGCGCACCGGCCATGGTTGCACGCCAATACGTTTAGCCCAGGCGTCATAGACAGCAATCATCGCAGCTAAACGCTCTGGTTGCTGAGTCGCTAAGTCATGTAATTCAGAACGGTCAGCATGCATATCATATAATTCCCACGGTTTATTATGCTTCGAAACAATCTTCCACTGGCCATCACGCACTGCCCGGTTGCCTTCATGCTCGAAAAACAACGGACGACCGCGCTTAATATCCTCACCAGCGAAGGCCGGTTTTAAGCTGACACCTTCCATTGGCGTAATTGCTTTATCGTTAAATGTAGTTGGATAATTAGCTCCGCTAATATCAATACAGGTTGCCATAATATCAATTAAATGTGCTGGTTGCGATTCCGTGGCGTTGTTGCGCGATAACGGAATGCCTTGTGGCCAGTGTGCAATTAATGGCGTGCTGATGCCACCTTCGTGCGTCCAGTGTTTATATTCGCGAAAGGGAGTATTTGAAACATTCGCCCAATTACGCCCGTAAGAAATGTAGGTATTTGGGGCTCCGGGCATGACATTTTCACCAACACCAATGGGATAACCATCGCGCGTTTGCGGGGGGATAAGACCAGGCGGAATTATGGTTTCGTTTGGATAGGGAGCAAACGGTGGCGCGTCAGGCATTTCAGTTACACACCCTTTGCGTGGGGTGCGACCAAAATCTTCAGCGCACCCACCATTGTCCTGCATAAATAAAATCAGCGTATTATCGAATCGATTGGTGTCGTGCAGTGCCTGCACAATGCGGCCAATGCCAAAATCCATGCGATCAATCATGGCCGCATAGACTTCCATGCAGCGCGCTTCCCAGGCTTTATTTTTTACCGCATCCCATTCACCAACCGTTGGCGATAACTCACAACCGGCTGGCAGCACGCCTAATTCTTGCATGCGTTTATAACGTGCGTTGCGAATAGCATCGTACCCGACGTCATATTTACCTTTGTACTTCGCAATGTCTTCTTCATGTGCATGCATAGGCCAATGCGCTGCTGTAAATGCGACATACATAATAAATGGTTGTTCGGCGTGCGTTTGTTGATGCTCAGTAATAAATTGCACGGCATGATCAGAAATGGCATCCGTATAATAAAATTTTTCTGGTTTATAATTCGGGTCTGCATGAGGCGAGACACGAGTATTTTCATTAGTTAACGTTGACGGGTCCCAAAAGCTACCGGCGCCAAGAATGGTGCCATAAAAACGATCAAAGCCACGTTGCATGGGCCAATTATATTTTGGACCCTCTGCATTTAAATGTGGAGTGACATGCCATTTCCCTGTCATGTAGGTGCGATAGCCTGCTGGTTTTAATGCTTCCGCAAAGGTGACGACATTGCTTGAGAGATCGCCGCGATATTGGTCATAGCCATAATCGCCGGTCATGTGACCAATACCGGCCTGATGTGGCGCTAAACCCGATAATAAACTTGCGCGCGTTGGACAGCAACGACCTGTGTTGTAAAATTGTGTAAAACGTAAACCGCCATGTGCTAATTTATCTAAATTGGGCGTATTAATTTCACTACCATAACAGCCTAAGTCCGAATAGCCCATATCGTCAGAGAGTACAATTATAATATTTGGTCGTTCTGCTGCTTGCATGCTATATGCATAACTGGCCATCATCATGGTGCAGAGCACAGGGAATAAACGCATATGGTCTCCTATCGTCTAAAACATGGTGTCTGACGGTAGATAGGATGAAACCCTGAATATTGTAGGAAACCCCCGCAAGAAAACCAGGAGTCAGCAGGTTTTACAAGTAAAAGAGATATTTTTATATACCTGATTTAAAACCTGCTCTAAGAATCAAAACGAAGTCGTATTACTTGTTTGCAGGTTGGTAAGGCGTCGGCACTTGCGCTCCTGAATCTTTTAACCAATCGAGTAATTTTTGTTTGAGTGATGCCGCGATAGCGGGATTCTCAGCGGCAATATTTTTTGTTTCGCCAATGTCACTGATGACATCATATAATTCAACCGATTGATCATCAAAGCGGTAAATTAATTTATGCGGTCCTGAGCGAATTGCAGATCCAGGGCGGTTTTCTTTGTGGAAAGCAAAATGGGGATAGTGAAAATAAAGCGCATCACGTTCAATATTTTTTCCCTGCATTATGGGGCGCAGCGATACACCGTCGAGAGGCTGATCAGCAGGCGGGGTAACACCGGCAACATCTAATATCGTGGCAGTAATATCCATGCTAATAATCGGAGTATC
>JAHEDF010000532.1 GCA_024641365.1 Planctomycetota bacterium
ACGACATGATAAATGGCTGTGCTTAATGTATCCACGACTCATGCTCATGCATGAATTATTGAGTGACGATGGCAGCATCTGGGTTTTTTTGGACGATCATGAAATAGGACCGCTCCGTTTATTAATGGATGAGGTTTTTGGCCCAGATCAATTTATAGCCACTGTTATTTGGCAAAAAGTATATTCCCCGAAAAATAGTGCACGGCACTTTAGTGACGATCACGATTATATCGTAGTGTATGCAAAAAATGCAGACCGATGGCGCCCTAATTTAGTGCCACGCACAGATGCTCAAGATAAAGCTTATAAAAATCCGGATAAAGATCCGCGTGGCCCATGGAAATCGGGAGATTTATCCGCTCGCAACGCGTATAGTGAAGGCACTTATGCTATTACATGTCCTGGCGGACGCATTATTGCAGGTCCACCAAAAGGGTCCTATTGGCGCGTATCGCACGATAAATTACAGGCGCTTGATAAAGAAAAACGCATTTGGTGGGGGAAAGATGGCAATAGCGTTCCTGCGATTAAACGTTTTTTATCAGAAGTAAAACAGGGTATCACGCCACAAACCTTATGGACTTACAATGAGGTTGGACATTCCCAAGAAGCGAAAAAAGAATTAGTTGAATTAATGGATTTTCGCGATTCCGCCTCGGTATTTATTTCGCCAAAACCGTTACGACTCATGGAGCGCGTGCTCACCATTGCTAGTAATCCTGGGGATATCGTTATTGATGCATTTGCCGGAAGTGGAACAACCGGACATGCCGTTATGCGGCTCAATACCATGAATACAGCCGCACGTCGTTGTATATTAATTCAATTAGGACGTGACCAAGATAAAGGGCCGAACATTTGCCAGCGCATTACACGAGAGCGATTATTACGCGCCAGTAAAAATGTCGGCTTAGGAGAGGCATGGTCATATCAACGGCTCGGCGCTCATGTTATTGATCCAGACGGACGTTTAGCGGATTTATCCTATAATGATTTATCCGATTTAGTATGGTGGCATGCCACCAATCAAACACGTCCCAGTGCCGCGTGCGCAAAAAAAGATCACCGTGCATTTTTAGGCATTAATAAAGATGGCACTGCCATCTATTTATTAAGCGGCGGCGCTTTACCTGATAAAGACACAGCCAGTCGTAATGCTTTAACGCCGACCATGGTGGCCAAATTAAAACCGCACAAAGGCCCGCGTATTGTCTATGGCGCTGTTTGTCGATTGGGTGAAGACGATTTACAACGCCATCGCATTACTTTTCGCCAATTACCACACGCGTTAGAGGCGCTCGGTGGCTAATCACGTTGTGACACTCAAATTATTCCAACGCCAAACGTTGGAACGTTTACGCACATTTTGCGATGACCTTTCCCCTACTGCCGACATACCTCGCGTATTTTCAAGCGTTGGTGGTGAAGAAGTCTATCAACACCCACCATTACTAGACGCACCAAGCGTTTGTTTAGCTGTCCCCACTGGCGGCGGTAAAACAATAATGGCAGCAAGTGCCTGTGGCATAATTACCCAACATGCGTTACGGCGTTCACCCGCGGTTATTATTTGGTTAGTGCCGAGCACAACAATCGCACATCAGACTATTCATCAATTACGGACACCCACTCATCCAGTTCAACATGCACTCACAATCGGCATGGATGGATTTGGTGGCCTCGGAGCGGTGCGCGTTTTGACTATTGCGCAAGCCCTTCGTTTACCGCCAAGTATTTATCATGCGACAACGGTTATTATTGTAGCTACTATTCAACAGTTTCGCATTGCCGATCCAGAAGGTCGGCATGTGTATGCGCCAAATGACATCGTCAGTGATGAAAATGCAACGACACTGGTTGAAGTAATAGCCGCGCGTCGCCCACTCGTCATTGTTGATGAAGCACATAATGCAAGAACACCATTATTTTTTGATAGTTTAGCACGCTTACAGCCAAGTTTTTTACTTGAATTAACTGCTACGCCCAAACGTGGTGCGTGGTCTTCAAACGTATTAGTCCGCGTCGATGCCACTGCGCTTAAAACAGAACATTTACTTAAATTACCCTTAATTCTAACCACGAGTCCAGATCCAGAACGGTGCTTGGCTGCGGCCATAAAAAAAAGAAAAGAACTCGATTTATTAGCGCATGAGGAATCGGGAAATTATGTGCGACCGATTGTGCTCATCCAAGCACAACCGCGCCGACAAACACATGCACTAACCGTGGATGTCGTTCGTGAACACCTCATTGCTCTTGGCGAGAATCCAAAATCCATCGCCATTGCGACTGGCGATCAACGCGAGTTAGATGACATTATAATAAGCGCTCAAGATTGTCCGATAACTACCATTATTACCGTTGATGCCTTGCGAGAAGGGTGGGATTGCCCATTTGCCAGCGTATTATGCACATTACGCCAACAATTTAGCTCGACGGCGGCAACGCAATTAGTGGGACGCATATTACGACAGCCATATGGACAGCCATTTCAACAAGACGATCTCAATAAAAGCTTTGCCTTCGCGGTAGCAAGTTCTTTTGATGAAGCTTTATTTGCACTACGTGGATGTTTAATTGATGGATTAGGTTTTGGAAAAGAAGCGGCGCAACAGGCAATTATTTCTCAAGCCAACTCAAAAACCACCATATTTACAGCACCAGAACCGCCATTTTTGGTGCCGCGCATTTTTGTAAAAAGTGTTATTGATCCTAAACAATGTGAACCATTTAGTGACACGCATCGTTTGGCGAGCGATTGGGAACTTCCACATGATTCTGCGCTCTTGGCTCCCGGTGAATACATTCCTGGCGATGCGACAGCGCAGGCATCGGCACTTGATGTCGATGATGATGGGGATTGGTATGCGACCCCTCAATCGCCAATGGCAGATCCCCTGCCATTGGCTTCTCAGGCAGCATTATGCTCATGGTTGGAGCGTCGTTTAGCTGCAGACGATATTCGCCCTGATGAGTTGCAACGTTGGATAGCTACTTCTATTAATCACTTGCTTAATCAACGA
>JAHEDF010000533.1 GCA_024641365.1 Planctomycetota bacterium
TAATGTCGATCTCGACTAACTCTCAAGCTCATGGCGGGGACCAAGCTCACGGTGCCTTACGCACCCGCTTCGGTCAATTTTCGGCGACTTTATTAATTGGTGCAGCGCTCACCATCAGTGGCTGCGGTGGTTCAGGTGAGCGTTCAGATTATAATCCAGGATCTGCTCCTGAAAAAACCAAGGCAACAGTCGTTGCTAAAGCAAATGCTATTCGCACTTTAAAGGATACGTCCTTCGAACATTCATGGGATTTACAATTACCAAAACGTATTCGTAACGGTTGGATTAGTCCTGAATTACCTGAGATTATTTTCTTCCAGGTCGTTGATACCTACGAAATCTATGCGGTTGATGCTTACAGCGGGCATACGCGTTGGGTCACACCTGCTTTTGATAAACCGGCACGTTTATTACCAGGCGCTAGTAGAACGCTGTCCATTTCAAATGAAGGCGAAAAACATATTGATGAGCGTTTGTGGGTCGTAGCTGACGACACCTTATTTAGTTTTGATGCCGTTTATGGCCAAATTGTATGGCGATGGGATTTACCTTTCTCACCATCAACCAGCCCATTGGCGGTAGGACCTCACGCAAATCAGCGTGTGTTTATTGGTGATTGGGAAGGTCGTTTTCAAACCGTATCCTATGAGCATAATAAAAATTTCCCATACGTGTTGTGGCAAATTAATTTATACAAACCAGTCAGCGCCGCGCCGGTTCATCGTGATGGTTTAATTTACGAAGGTGACCACGGCGGTATCATGCGCTGCTTCAAATTAGATCGTGAAGAAGTATGGGCTTACGACACTGGTGCGCCAATTTTCGGTTCCGCGCTTCCGCGTGGCCGCGTGCTCTACGTAGGCAATAACAATAATACAATTTATGCACTTAACCGTATGTCTGGCGAACGTCTCGGTGCCCTGTATATGAATGGTGCTATTAAACGCGCACCGTTTGCCTTTGCTGGTGAACCATCGCGTATTTATGCATGGGTTGAAGAAGGTGGCGGTGAACCATCAGGATTATATGCCATTAAAACCCAATCGAGCACCGTGCCATTTACTGATGCGGCTAAACATCCATTAGAAGTTGAGAAAATGGGAGTGGAATGGTTTGTCCCAGGCTTTGATCGTTTAGTCGGTTCAACACCAGAACATTTATTTGTCACAACTGGTGACAGCTCTGTCATCAGTGCCCTGCATCGTGAAACTGGCAAAGTTATGTGGAGTTGGAACGCGAACGAACTGCATAAGAATTTACACGATGAAAAAGGTCGTCCAACGCCACGCGATGTTGTGTTTGTAGCGCAATACCAAGACAGTACCGACCAAAATCGTTCTATATTTACTGCCGATGCGACTGGCCGAATCATTGCGTATCGGGTATTCGGTGACAAACCAGGTGACCCATTAACTGGTGCTCGTGTCGTCAAGCGCGAACCAGCGGCACCGGCTACACCAGCTGCTGACGCTGAGCCAAAGCCAGAAGCACCTGCTGAACAGTAAATAATTATTATTCACAATGATTTAAATCCCTCGATCACTGATCGGGGGATTTTTTGTTGCCGATACAAACAACGTAAGTGAGCAAACTTGTCATGATGACGTTCGGTGCTGTTACAGAAAAATTACGACGAGATTTAAATTACTAGTGACGACTAGTTTGTGATAAGTACCTTTCGAAATAATAAACCCACCTTATTTTAAGACCTATATTAAATTAGGAACTATGACACCAACCTTTCGATTACTAGTATGCTGTGTTGCGTTGGTAATTATAAGTGCGGTATGTCTTTGCTCAGCGGAAGTACCTAGTCCAAATTCTAAAACTAAAAATTGGGCTGCCGCATTAATTGAAGATGGTAAGCAACGTGAGCGTGAATTAGTTTTCCCCATTACTAGTCCAGGTGATCCTGCAGCGGGCAAACGTGTGGCGGTGACGATGGAGGCTTATGCAGGAACCGCTGTGCATCATATGCTATATTTACCGCCGGATTGGCACAGTGAGTGGAAAAGTCGCCAACAGCGTTGGCCGGTTATTGTTGAATATACGGGAAATTATTTTCAGGCTGCTGGTTCAACTGGAGAAGTGGAGGGCGCCGCTTTAGGATATGGATTAACGGGTGGCCAATTTATATGGGTGACCTTACCGTTTATTGAAAATGACGGAAAAAAGAATGCCATACGTTGGTGGGGTGATGAAGCAGCAACAATACAATATGCTAAATTAGTAATTCCGGCCATTTGTGAATCGTATGGCGGTTCAGAAAAGGCAGTCATATTATGCGGTTTTTCGCGCGGTGCTATTGCGACGAATTATATTGGCCTCCATGATGATGCGATTTCTTCTTTATGGTGTGCAACTATTACGCACGATCATTATGATGGTGTCCGGGCATGGTCGAATACGTCCTGGGGCAATCCTTTAGCGTCGTATCGTGAAGCGGCGGCTATACGATTGCGACGTCTTAATAAACGCCCTGCATTAATATGTCATGGACAGGAAAGTGGCACCAAAGAAACCCAAGCGTTTATTTCCAGTATTACGTCACTGGACCCTTTTACTTTTTTAACGATTCCCACGCAGGATATTTTAGGGCCATTTCCAAATGCCTATGCAGTTCATCCGCACAATGATCGCTGGTTAATAAAAGACAGTGCTCAGCGCCGTCAGATCTGGCGGTGGGTGTACGATGTCGTACACCCAATCATCGAAAAATGGTGACATGGTAATTTTGGGTTTATGGTCTTTTCGCTACTTAGAAAACACAGCAGACAATCAACACGAATTAGAAGACATTCCATTTCCTAGATTTTATGACACATGGATATTTACCCCACTACGCCGGAACGACGAGGCAACTTATATACGTTTGATGACCGAATGTTATGAAGCTGTAAAACGGAAAGAAAATAAGTTCCGCGAATATGAGCGTTCAATTTTAGCTCCATTAACGGGGATGATCTTTCCTGTTTATAATAGAGTCTATGAATCTACAGATGAAACGGACGTTTTGCTACAA
>JAHEDF010000534.1 GCA_024641365.1 Planctomycetota bacterium
GGGGCAAAGAATCGTACTTCCATGGTCTTTTCTGACCACAATCCCGGGACTTCGGGTGCTACAATTGGGCGTAATAATAAGGAGGTAAATACTTCAACGTCCTGCCCAGTACCGGCCGCGAACGGCAAACGCTTAAGCGATGCTGGTGGATTTAAGGCATTAAATAATAAATTACCGTACACCTGCAGTGGGACTTCACGCTTATCATCTGGCACGGGAAGCCCACCAGCCGCAATGTGAAATACGCCTTGCGTGGTGCGACGATCATTTTTGGGATTATGTAAAACACCCTGCGAGATGCGATACGAACTTAAAATATCCGACTGATGTTTATCTGCATCAACTGGCAATGATAATTCACGCGACATCCCATGACGATCCAAAACAAAGGTTCGGGATGGTAAGCGGACTGCTCCTTGTAATTGCAACCCGTGTAATTGTTTATCTAAAAATTTCTGAATGCGTTGATCAACTGGACATAAATGATCATTCAGCAACCGTGATTGCTCGCGATGCGTCTCTAACAAATCATGCGCTACGGATAAAAATTCACGGTTCGATTCATCTGACTGAAACGAAAAGCCGAGGGCGGCTAAGCGTAAATTAATGTAGCGAATAATTTGGCGACGATTACCGACCAAGGCGTGACCGTTTGCGTCTAATCCAAGCGAGCGTTGCATATCCATGAGCATGTTACCTTTCGGGCGCGCCACTACATAACTGATTGCGCGACTGTGAAGGGGTTAAGCGCGCAGCATTTCACTACGGTGTTGTCCATGTCATCTGTGAATCTGTTGGTTTGACCACATTTATGTGGGATTAGTTCGAGAAATAACGTTTTTCGTATGGAGATGACCATCATTAAATCCAAAGAACACTAATCACTGAACTGATTAACCATATGCAAAGCATTAATTTATTTCTCACAAAGACCGTTGTTTCTAAGTAGTCATTGTACACGATGACACAAATGGCCGGTACTTCTTCTCAACATGAGCAGCGTTCTCTGTTTCGTCCACGTTTAGCTATGTGGACATTCAATATTATTTTCTGGCCCCTTATCATTCTATTTTTGCTGGCATGGTGGTTATTGCCAGTATGGCAACCGCTATTTGTGGTGCGATATTCGCCTTGGATTGGACCCGCATTTCGGGCAGCTGTTGAAATAGACGAAAAGACAGAATTTATCAACAGAAAAGACGATTTCGGCGATGCATTTTATACATGTATATGCGACGCTTTGCAAAGTGAATCGGAAAAAGTTCGCAAATATGCAAATCAATATATTGAGAGTGACATAAGAGATCCTCGTATTGTCCCTGGATTATTACCGAGACTAAAAGAAACAAATGCAAATACATTATATGGTAATCTATTACTTTTGACTAAATATGATGCCCCGAGCATATATCAACCTATAATAGATAATTTACCTCGTATCTATGACGATTATTCTAAGGGGGAAATATTTTATCTCATGGGGCAACATGAAAATCCTCAATATTATTCTTTCATTGAAAAATTATTTGTAAAACCCATTAGTCCACGCGAAATAACTTTCAAAGCAATGGCATTACATAGGAAAAATGACAAGGAGACACTTGGCATATTACGTCAAGGAATTGGAGTGATTTATAATCAATTTAATATTGATATTATAAATAAGGCGCTATTAGACACCAGAATAGATGGCCTCGACGATATGATAGCAGAACTTTTAGAAAGCCCTTATGCTAAAGAACGGCTATGTGGAATGGATGTAGCTTTTTACAAACGCGATAATCGGTATATTGCTTCTTTAATAAAATTATTATCTGACCCGATTCCAGACCTACGGACAAGGGTCATTCGAAACGCCAGTTTGTATAATGATGAACAAATACGAAATGCGTTAAAAGCTATAGCTATAAATGAAACTGAAAATGAAATAGCTGTAGCTGCGATACGATCATTTCGAAACAGACCAGAATGGTGTACTGATCTTCTCTTGTTTATGGAATTACCGCAACCAGAGAGACGCCTAGCCGCTATTCAATCCATTCGACATGAATCTAAGTTTACTTCTGAGCAAATTAGACAAATTCGCCTGCTATTAAAAGATAAAGATTATAGAGTGGGCTATGCTTGTCATTCAATAGATTATATACTAAATCACATAGACAAAGAACTCAATTCAAAACCGTAAAAAATACAATGGCTTTTGAAGTTTAATTTAAAAATAGTTCTAAGCTCTATTCATTGGCGTCTAATATATCACTGATATACAAAGCCTGACATCAAAAATATCTTCTCTACAACACATATAACTGTTTAAATGTTGACCGATTTTGATTTGGCATACAATCTCAACATGGCCGATGTAGACCATTCCAAAGAAGCCTTATTTCATTTCCGGCCAGGTTTTATTATTTGGACACTCGCTGTTACTTTTTGGTTATTAGTTATCGCATTTGGTGTGTTGTGGTGGATGTTGCCAACGTGGTCACCAGCTGTCGTGGTATTAAAATCGCCCTTTGTCGGCCCTGCATTTCGGGCCGCAATTAATGGCAAAATGTCAGAAGATTTTATTGCGCGGCGAGGTGATTGGGATCAGTCATTTATTCCGTACATGTGCGCTCAATTACAGAGCACGAATGTCGACCATAAAAAATTGGCGTTACGCAGTTTGCAAAAATGTAAATTGGACCCAATTACTATTCCTTATCTTATTGAAGCCCTTAAAGATCCTGATCAGGAAGTCGCTTTTTCTGCAGCAGGCATTTTATTAAAACATAAAGAACCCATTATTTATCAGCCGATTGTCGAATTTTTAATGACAATTACCCACGATGGTTATCGAATGAATTTTGCATCATTATTAGGAACGCACGATAACCCTAAATTGCTTCCCATTATTCAAAAATCGCTGTTGGATTCCCGTGTTGCTGAATTACGTGCACTTGGATGCCTCGTTATTAAAAATCAAAATGTACCTGATCGTTTGTCGCTTTATAGCAATCATGTAGATAAGTTA
>JAHEDF010000077.1:0-10487 GCA_024641365.1 Planctomycetota bacterium
CGCACGTAGTCGTTGGCACCTTGGCGAGCGGAGTCGTAGGAATTGTTAGAACAGTCGCAAGTGGCAGTTCGTGAAAATACGGTTTTACACTAAAAATAGGCACCACCGAGCGTAAAAGTAGACAATAAGTGAGCGAAAAAATGTACCAGTGCTTAGGTGCAAATAGGACTATAAAGGTTTTTAAGATCTGCTCGCGAAAGAGCTGGTCGTGCATTTTGAGGAAATTAACTCAACATACCAATAGTTGTTTATGAGTCGTTTGTAAAAAAGTATCTCACTTTTCCCATTACGGGTTGTCGGCAGTAATATAAACGACTGTCAATATATGGTAAAGTAATAAAGTCCTGGAGGTAAGCTGCAAAATTTGGGAAATTAGCTATTGGTAGTAATGCGCATAAAAGTAATACACATAAAGTTTTGACACTTTTTTTGAGTAATCAGAATGTTTAATTCACTATAATTGCGACGAGGCGCAACTGCTATTCTTTCAGGCCCATTTGAGGCCTAAATCCCCGTTCAGACAGCATAATTCACCCGTTGCCTCTGCATGCCGATTACCATTATGGGAACTTATGCCTGACCTGCTTGATCGCCAATTGCGTGCATTGCATCGACACCGTCGCTTTCAGCGTGTGTTGGATGCATTCGTTCCTGTTTTAGCAATTGCGGTTGGTATTGCGGCTGTGGCCGTGATGACCATTCGCTTAGGTATTCCAGCTGGTGCATGGTTAGTTGTGCCGTTGGCAATTGCGAGCGTGCTACTGCCATGCGTATTTATTCCCAGGGCCTGGGCACGAACAGATAACGATGTCGTTTTAGCTGGCCATTTAGATATTATAACAAAAGGACAGGGATTGGGCATGGCTTTGGCGGCAGAGCCAAGTGCAGAACGTGATGAAGATTGGTTAGCACGCCTACGTAAACCGCTTGAATCCTTTCAATTGCCACCATTACAATTTAAACAGGCACGAGGCGTTGGCTTGGCAATGATGTGCTTATTGGTTGCTTGGTTTTTACCGCAGCGGGAATTTGCTCCAACAATTCCATCAATTGTGACTACTTTCTTTGAACCAGTTAAAGAACGCTTACAAAAATTAGAAGAAGCAGGTATTATTCCACCGGTAGACGTCGAGCAACATCAGCAAGATTTAAAACGTTTGTCGGATCATGTGGTTGATCAAGGCATGGATCAATCGACTTGGGAAGGTTTAGACCGATTAAATAGTAAAATGGATCGCCAAGTTGAGCGTTCAGTGCAACGATTAGCACAAGCGATGGGCTTGGCAGAGGCAATGTCACAACCGTCATCAAATGGTGAACGCGCAGCGCAAGATCACCGCTTAGCGCAAGCCGTTGCAGAATTGGCAACGGCTGCTCCAGGATTGGTGCCGCGCATACCAAAAGATGCTGATGGTCAGGCGTTGTCACAAGCTTTACAGCAAGCAGTGGAAGCAGGCGCCCTTACCGAACAACAAGCTGCAGCTGTTAAACAATTAGGTTTGGTGCACCCAGGACAGGGACAAAAACCATTAGATGACGTTGGAATGAAAGCGCTACGTGCCCGATTAGCGAGTGAATTAAAAGAAGCCCGCGAACGATTGGCGGCAATGGGATTGGATGGTGGATTTGATGACGCATTTGGTCGCGACGGACAGGGTGATGGACCAGGTGATGGACCAGGACGCGGAGGAGTTTCTCGCGGTCCAGGACATGCGCCATTAGGGTGGGATGATCCTTTGCGGACAAAAGGCGGCGGCATTGAAGGATTACCATCTGGCATGCAATTAAATCCAGATGGCTCAGTTACAATTGCCGAACAAGTACGTGACGCTGAAATAGATCCTGAAATTCAAGCTGCCGCACAACGTGCGGCAGCACGCGCATTTGATCCGACTGCTGCCGATGCAAAACGTGCCACTATTGCGCCTCGTCACCGCGCGGTGGTTGAGAAATATTTCGCACAAGAATAAGTGCCCCGTAGCTACTAGGCTTAATTTATATGCGTGTGACAGCATAAGTACGCGCACACAAATCTAAAAATTGTCTACTTTTCAACCTCATAGATGCTCGTACAACTGGTACGCTTATGCCGCATACACACATAGATTATGACCATGTACACGTGTGCCATGCGAAAGATTTACCCCAAAAATGGGCCGCTGATTTAGCGCGGGCTATAGAGCCAAAATTACCAGCGACGACAGTTGATTTAGCGCAAGAACGTGTCGTGCCGCTCGGTGATGGTGTTTTATTAGCGCATGTGCGAACGAGCGTTGTTGAAGAAGCGACAATTGCGGCATTTAAAGCCACTGATGTTGATAGTGATCCCGATGCTCCATGGTTATGGCTGCTGGTGCTTATTCCTGATGGAGAGGTTGCTAAACATTTAGGATGGTTAGCGCATTTAGCTGCTGTTCTGCGCGATGACGATAATCGTCGCCGATTAAAAATGGCGACCACGGGAGCAGCTGTCGCAGATACTTTAGAAGCTGTTTTAGCGGTTGAGCGCACGCAACGATTTACGCGCAAATCAAGCATGGCGGTCAAACAGGTTGCGCAGAACAATGTGATGAATCGTATGATAATTGCGATTTTAAAAGGCGATGAATCTGTTGACCAATTATTAACCTTGTATGTCGAACATGATGTGCAGGGCGCGACTATTATGGATGGGATTGGCATGGGTGAACATTTGGCCGCCCATTTAAGTTTGTTTGCGGGATTCCGTATGGCATTTAAATCCGTGGGTCGTAGTCATGTTGTGGTCGCGGTTGTACCAATTGAGCGAACTGATGAAGTGTTAGAATTAACACGCATTGCCATAAAAGAATCAGGCACTGGCATTGCATGGGCTATTGATGTAGCTGGCATGGTAACCGCTGGCGGCGGCGGATGAGCTCGCTGACAGTTGTCGCAGTAATGGTGGCGGCAGTCACTGGTGCGGCGACGTCTTCCGCCAACCAACTCGACGCATTAGTTTTATTATTGCTTGGTGGACTATTGGCGCTCGGATTGCCACGCATTACGGTTCGTGGTCGACGTCGATTTTGGCATGGGTGGGTAAACAGTGGTTTATTGCCATTATTAGTTGGTTTAGCAATTGGCCCAACGCAATTAGGTTGGATGTCAGTAGAAGCCTGCCAAGCGTTACGACCATTATTAGGTTTAGCATTAGCTGCCGCAGGTGTATTGGTTGGCATGCAATTTCGCCTCGCCTATTTACGCTCTGCTGGTGCGGTCTATTTATTTAAGCAAAGTTTTGGAGCAGTGGGACAATTTTTAATTGCTTTTATACCATTATTTGGACTGGCATTAATGATACTTGATTGGCCAACCGCTTTAAGCGGTGCGGCTTTAGTTGGTATGTGTGCGATTGCTTCTGCACAACGCCCACCGTTATCAACAGAAGAACGCGTGCCGCTGCGAGAAATTGTCGAGGGTCACGTCATGCCATGTGGATGGTGGAATGCCTTGACTTTGGTAGGTGGTAGTGTGGTCCTGAGTATTGGCTTTACAGCAGTGGTGGAAACAGAACAAACTATTCCACATTATGTGCAATTATTAGCAACGCCATTAGTACTGGGTTTATTTTGTGGATGGTTAACGCAGCGTGCTAGTAACAAAGATGATTTATATTTATTTTTACTTGCCGTGTTATCACTCAGTGGTGGCTTGGCTTTAGCGGTCGATGCGGTGCCATTATTTTTTGGTTTATTAGTTGGCGTTGTTTTGGTTAATGTTGCTAATAGAAAATCTAAACCGCTAGAAGGTGAATTAGAAGAATTAGAGCAACCGTTAGCAGTAGGAATTGGTCTGTTATCTGGATTATGTTTAACTGCTGTGCAGATTACGATATGGGTGTGGTTATTAGTGCCTGTATTATTGTTATCGCGGTGGCTCATACGTCATCGTCTGAGCCCGTCTGCATCAACCATTGGCTTGCCGCGTGATCGTCGTTTTGCGGCCCCAGGCGCAGCAGGTGTGGTATTAGTTGGTTGCGCGGTAGCAGCGCACGATCCAGTACCGATGATGATTTTGCCGCTGATTGCGGCCTTAGCGATTTTAACTTTAGTCAGTGATATGGTTGAACGTCGTCCGCTTCCTCCAGAAACGGTCAGTGACGCATGAAGGCTTTTTTAAAAGGATTGGGCTCTGGTTCGCTGGATGTGATAGGTGTTTTGCTGGGCATTCTTGCGCTCAGTATTTATCCATTATTTCCAGAAAGCATGTTGCCAGCAGCGAGCCAATTATTCTTGATTGGTATCGTCTTAATTTTAGGCGCATTTGCTGGGCACATTGCCAGTCGTTGTGCATTGCCACGAATTACGGGCTACATTTTAATAGGTATTGTTATTAATCCGACATTGCCAGCTGTACTTCCGGACCTCAATCTGCCGGTTTTAATTGAATTAGAACGTACCAAGTCATTGGCACTTATTAATGATTTAGCCATCGGTCTTATTGCTTTAATGGCAGGAGCAGAAATTCGACTGGTGTGGTTACGAGCGCGATTAAAATCAATATTAACTATTACCTTGGTGTCGACATTAATGATCCCGGCATTGATAGGTGGATTTTTATTAATCGCTCCGTCCATTGGAATTGGAGACATACCATTTGTAAAAGAAGCCATTGCTGATGGCGTACCTGGTTGGGCTATCGCCGCATTGGTTGGTGCGATATTATTAGCAAATTCTCCAACCGTGGTTGTATCAGTGCTTAAAGAAATGCGGGCGGAGGGGCCAATGGGTCAAACCGTCATGGGTGTTTCTGTTATTATGGATGCGGTCGTCATTTTATTATTTACCGTTTTGTTAGCATTGATTGCGGTCATGAGTGCGGGAGCCAGCGAAAATGCTCCCTCTTTACTGCAGGCCAGTGGTGCAGTTGCTGGTAGTATTATCTTTTCAATCGTCGTGGGTGGATTTATTGGTTATGGTTTAAAGCATTATACCGAATGGTCTGATCATCGGCTTAGTTGGACGTTAGTAGGATTATCATTAGCGGCGGCTAGTTTAGGACCACTAGTTCATATTAAGCCATTATTTTGTTTGTTGGCTGCTGGTTTTGCATGTGAAAATATTTCTGTAACCCGCACAGAACTTGGTTCACATCGTTTAGAATCGGCTCTTAATCGAGTTGCAAATCCAGTCTTCGTCGTCTTTTTTGTTGTTGCTGGCATGTTGTTAGATTTACAGGCACTGGCGAATATGTGGCTGCTTGTGCTTATCGTATCGTTAGTTCGTTTGGTGAGTGTCGTTATTGCGGTTTGGGTAGGAGCGCGATTAAGTAAGGCTGATCCAACCGTTCCACGTTATGGTTGGATAGGATTAGTATCGCAGGCCGGTGTGACTTTAGCGCTGGTTCCAATTGTAGCGGGCAGTTTTCCTGGGTGGGGGAAATCGCTGGCAACATTTGTTGTCGCCATGGTCGCGTTTCATCAAATAGTCGGACCAGCGGCTTTTGCTTGGGCAGTTAAACGTACTGGCGAAGCGGGAAAAGCGATTCAAACCCATTAATTTGCTGAATTGCGTTAAATTAAAGTCAGCGATGGCCGCGGCGCATACTGATGGGCTTATCTAATAATTCTTTTAGAATAATAATTTCACGAATAGTTTTTGGTTGTCGTAATAATTTTGCCGCACGATGAGCAGGGTTATGTGCAACGGTAGCTGGTTCAGAATGTTTGTGTTTTCTTTGTTGGGCTTTTACGCGTTCAGCTTGTTGTCGTTTTATTTCAGCCTGTTGCCGCTCGCTAGCTTGGGCGGCTTCATCAGCTTCGCGTTGTTGCATGGCACGGCGCGCGAGTTGTCGTTTTAACGCTTCAATTTCTTCAGGAGAACGTTGATTGTTAGGCGTTTGTTGCCGTTGTTGTTGCTGGGATTCTTCAATGGTTTCTTTAACCAAAATAACGAGTTCTTCGAGTATGCCCATAATGAGTCCCTAACACAAAAAGGTAAGGTAGAGATGAAGCCAAAGCGGGATTAAGCGATAAGATCGCTTAATCCCGCTATTATTTATTTAGGCGTTTCTGGCTTGTTGCCTTGATCTGGGTTAGCGATCGACGTCCGCATATCGGTGTCCGCTTGGACATTACGTAAATTATAGTAATCCATGACACCTAAACGGCCATTACGAAATGCATCGGCCATGGCCATGGGAATTTCGGCTTCGGCTAACACAACCTTCGCGCGATTTTCAGCAACTAACGCGACCATTTCTTGTTCACGCGCA
The DNA here is from genome assembly GCA_024641365.1 of Planctomycetota bacterium. The sequence goes on from JAHEDF010000077.1 coordinate 6,235, forward strand.
ACCGCCATGGCGCGGCGTTGTTCGGCTTCGGCTTGGGCGATAATTTTTTGTGCTTCAGCTTGGTCGGTTTTCAAACGAGCACCAATATTATCACCGACGATGACGTCAGCGATATCAATTGATAAAATTTGGAAGGCAGTTCCGGCATCAAGTGCCGAATCAAGCACTGTTTTACTAATCGATTTTGGATTTTCTAAAACTTCCATGTGGTTTCTGGCGGCACCAATGGTGGAGACAATACCTTGGCCAACACGAGCGACGATGGTATTTTCAGTCGCACCACCAACTAAACGATCAATATTCGTACGCACGGTGACGCGAGCCTTTACTTTTAACTGAATACCGTCACCAGCGACACCGTCGACGGTTTGTGGTCCTTGGCCAGCAGACGGCACATCAATAACTTTTGGGTTAACTGAGGTCTGTACCGCATCAAGCACATCGCGACCAGCTAAATCGATAGCGGCAGCACGATCAAACGTTAATGGAATGTCAGCTTTGCTGGCAGCAATTAATGCTTGGACGACGCGCATCACGTGACCGCGTGCCATGTAATGGCCTTCCAATTTATCAGCGGAAATATCAATCCCTGCTTTTTTTGCGGTGATTCGAGCAGTCACAATAATATTCGGATCAACTTTACGGAAACGCATTAATACGATGGATACGAGTCCAACAGTTGCGTTCGATAAGATAGATTGGAACCACAATTGGAACGCATTAAATATCATAAAGAAAACAAACAAAAGAAAAAGTACAACGATACCACCAATGATATAATAGAGATTCAGGCCATCGAGTGCGCCGGCGAGAATAAATTGTGGAGTTTCGATTGGAGTCATGAGCTGTTCCTTGGGAAGTGAAGCGAGTGAATAGAAAAAATGAGGTGTTAGATAAAAGGTTATTTCGGATCGACAAAAATGGTGATACCATCAACAGATGCAATGAGCACGCTATCCCCAACTTTGGGGACTTTTTTTGCATTGACCATAACGTCAAGTTCACCCTGTGGAAAACTAACGCGTGCTGTTAATTGTGGGGGGGCAATTATGGTTCCAGGCGTACCAGGTTTTGCTTGTAGTAGCACTGCGGCCGGACTTACCGGTGGTTTGTATGCTTTCCCACCATCAAGACCATTCTTATCAGACGGCGCAGGGATTCTCTCAGCATCGCGAACCGTGTCGGAAATTAATTGTAGTGGGTCCTGACCAACTAAGTCAACGGCGCAGGCGCGCTCTAAGGTGAGTGGGATCGCAAATCGTTTTGCAGATATTAACCCAGCAATTACGCGTCGAATATTTCCTCCAGCCATCATGTGCGCGACCAATTGATCGGTGTCGATGATCAGATTATTTTGCTTAGCCGTAATTAATTGATTTAATAATGTGGTTACATCGACGCGTCGAGTTTGCATAAGCATCACATTTGTAATGCTTAAATGAATACCTTTCGCCCAAGCCCCAAAACTTATAATCCAGGCACGAAAGGCAATGTAGCCAATATAACTCACAATTGGCGTTGCGATAATTGCAAAGGTTATCCAGCCCCAATTATGAGCAATAAAATCATTCATGCATGAGTTCCTAAATCAGCAACTGCGATGACCGTTGGACCTTCAATGCGTTTGACAATTATTTTAGCGCCTTTCATGGCGGCAGGTCCTTCCATTTGCACATCTATTTCGCCTTTTGCAAAACGTGCCCGCCCTGTTGGTATGGCATCGGTTACGAGCGTACCGCTGGAGCCAATAACAATTCCCATATTTTCAGTCGCGTGGCGATAGCCAGCATCTTCGGTAATTTCATCTTTCGGTACTAAGTGAGAACGTTGCAATCTACGAAATCCCCACATTACAATTAAAACTGTTAAAATTGGAGTTATTGCTAACAAGGTCCAACCAACGGCGGGTGAGGAAGAGAAGCCAAGTGCGATGCCAGCGATGGCAAAACCAAGTGCACTGATGGCTAATAACCCATAACTAACAACAAGAATTTCTAATAATAATAACCCAACGGCTACGACTAAAAATACAATTGCTAAAATTGTATCGTTGACGGCGCTCTGTGCGGCTTCTTGAACGACTTGTTTGGTGGTGTCGTCAACTTTTTCAGCAACCGACAATATGAGTGCAACCCAGTTTGGTATCATGTGCTCTCCGGTTTATCGACATGCGCTACATCATCGACGCGAACGACGGCTTCGCCAAATCGCATGGCAACTACAGTCACAGGAGTTCCCGCTTTTACAAATTCACCATGCTCTGACTCCGCGCTTACTTCACGGTCGTTTATAATAATAAAACCATTCGGTGTTAAATCACTACGTGTCACACCTTTTTGCCCAACTTGCGTTGCTGCGGCCACAGTTGTGGCATCACTTGAACTAGTGGCGGTAATTTCTGCGAGCGACGCTAATTTATGAGATATGGCTAATTTGGGTAACGCCAACAATAACGCGACCAACCCACCGGCTCCAACTAATATTGCCATTAAACTATTCGCAAATGCAACTCCAAATGCTGTGCTCCACCCGTCACTTGATGGGTTAAATTGATTCGCGTCGGGCATAAACGCTAACAATAAACCGCCCAAGCCCAGGCAGACCCCGCTTATCGCTAGCCAACCGCCAGTTGGTAGGAAAAATAATTCTACAACGAGTAAGGCGACACCAAATAAAACCATTATGACTTCGGGGTAACTGGCTAATTCTAAATAAAATTGACAGATAAAAAATAACACACCGCATACGCCAGCTAATCCAGCCCATAAGCCAATGCCGGGTGTTTTTAATTCCAGGATAATAAATAACACTGCCAAGGCAGCAAGAATTGACGCATAACCGCCTAAGGTCCAACTCAGTTCTTCTGTGGTAGTTGGTGATAAATTAATAACTGAGGAAGAATCTCCGCCTAACTCTTTATAAAGTGCCGGTAAATCTTTCACTAAACCAGTTGCCATTTTATCATCAATTGCTTCTTTGGCAGTATAGCTCAGTAAGCGATCTTCACCGAGAATTAAAATCTTGTCGTCATCTTTCACCTCGGGATTAGCCGCCAAGAATTTTGGTAAGTCATCTTCAATGACAAACACCGGACCATTTGGTAAATCGAAACGGTATAGATCTTGATTGCGCGCAGTCATTTTTAATAACTTGGCTTCATCCCAGCCATTTTTTTGTGCGACTGATCGCAGCATGGCACGAGCTACCGTTTCAGCTTTTTCTGGTGCGTATTCCATTTTCCCATCCGCACCAATAAAAATGACTCCGATATCACCGATGGTGGCGATATCGGTGAGATAAACGCGATTATGCGCATAAGCGATTAACGATCCGGCACTATACGATTCGCGGTCTACATATGCGACCGTTAATGGTCCACCTTCCGGAACAGCTAACGCAGCTTTAGTAATTTCTATGGCGCTATCTAACCGTCCACCGGGTGTGGTTAAATGGACAACTATGGCATCGACCTTTTGTGCGACGGCTTGGTCCATCACGCGTTGGTAATAGCGCGATTTTCCTGGATCAATGACGCCATCAATTTTAATATAAGCGATTCGTTTACTGGTCGCTAATGCTGGACCTGCATCAGTTGTTGGTTCAATTGTCGTCGTTGGAGACGGTGTTGTTGTCGGAGTAATTTCCGCAGCGGATGCCATGGCAAGCAGACATAGCAGCCCGCTTATTACGAATGTGCGCAGTAAGAACATGGGCGGCAGTGTGGCGGCATGTCCCGGCGAGGCTAGCGCCGTCCTGTCGTTTATCCGCAATCAGGTAAGCCACACTGAATTAGGACTACAAACAAATACATAATCGGGTATTTTCATGGCTTTTTCTGCATAACAGCGTCAGACCGTGCAAAAGCGCTGCTTGCTGTCGCACTTCAGGGGCTCATAACCCGCCTCCCCGAAAGGACGTGTTATGCCAACTGCAGGTAATGTCGTCATTGGTCAGTCAGGTGGACCGACCGCAGTCATCAACCAAACGTTAATTGGTGTTGTCAAAGAAGTATTAAAACACCGCGATGTATTTACTGAAATATATGGGGCCATTCGTGGTATTCAGGGTATTTTGGATGGAAATTTTTGCGATTTTAGCAAAGAGGATCCTGATAATTTAGAAATAGTCGCCGGTACGCCGTCAGCCGCATTAAAATCTGTTCGCCTCAAACCGACGCCAGAAATTTGTGGCAAAGTGTTAGCTCGCTTTAAAGAATTTAATGTGCGTTATTTCTTTTATATTGGTGGCAATGA
>JAHEDF010000077.1:10497-11243 GCA_024641365.1 Planctomycetota bacterium
TGAAATGGCCAAGGAAGACGGCTATCCATTAACCTGCATTCACTGCCCAAAAACTATCGATAACGATTTACGTGTGACGGATCATTGTCCAGGCTTCGGGTCGGCCGCCAAATTTGTCGCGCAAGCATTTATGGGCGATAATTTAGATAATCGTTCGCTTGGTGGTATTAAAATTAATGTTGTGATGGGACGTCATGCTGGTTGGTTAACAGCTGCGGCCGCGCTTGCTCGTCATTTTCCTGATGATGGCCCGCATTTAATTTATTGCCCGGAAGCTGATTTTTCGATGGCGCAATTCGGTAACGATGTGCTAAAGGTCTATAAAAAATTGGGACGTTGCGTTATTGCTGTTAGTGAAGGTATTCACGGCATCGGCGGCGCAGACATTATCGACTTAGGTGAAGTCGACAGCCACGGTAATAAACAATTATCCGGATCTGGCGCACTTGGTGATTACTTAGCGGCGCAATTAAAAGCATACTTGGCAAAAGCTTTACCAGGGGAAAAACTGCGTATTCGCGCTGATACCTTTGGTTATTTACAACGCTGTTTCCCAGGCGTGGTTAGCGAAGTAGACGCAGCTGAGGCACGCCAGGCGGGTACGGCTGCTGCTCAAGCCGCGTTAACTGGCACCATCAGCGGCTCGGTTGCTTTTAAGCGTACAGGCGATGGCAGCGCGTATGGTGTCGAAATCTTTATCACCCCGCTCAGCACAGTTGCAAAAGAAACGAAGGACATGCCCCGAG
>JAHEDF010000535.1 GCA_024641365.1 Planctomycetota bacterium
CGTCTTCATCTTCATCGTCATCGTCTTCATCGTCTTCATCTTCATCTTCATCGTCGTCGTCGTCGTCGTCGTCGTCGTCGTCGTCATCGTCTTTTTTACCTTTTTTCTTATCGCCACCTTTTTTATCTTTTGATTTCTTTTTATCCTTACCTTTTTTATCACCGTCATCATCATCATCATCATCGTCTTCCCCATCGTCATCTTTCTTTTTATCGCCGATGACAGTGTCATTGTGATGCAGCGCCAGCGCCCAGGCTGGTGACGAGTTGAGGTTAATGTCAACATCGCTGGTGTGAGCACTGAGTGCAGTTGGGGTGACCACCAGTGCTAACGCCAGCACGAGTGATTGTGATAAAACACGCATAGGAGACCTCCGTTCGAAGGATAAGGAGTGATAAGGCGACGGAAAGCGACGCCTGTGCAGATGCTGAGCGCCTAATGACGCCCTGCCATGCTGTGGAGTACAGGTCTGCATGGCGGGCACCATGCAAGAGAATCCTGATGAATCCCTGAGGATCTACAGATTATTTTAAAACCGGGAAACAGTTACCAACACACGCTGTTACGTCACCTATTCGACCGTAACTGACTTCGCCAAATTTCTTGGTTGATCCACATCACAGTCGCGGCGTCGTGCAACGTGGTAGGCGTAACGCTGCAGCGGTAATATAGATAATATGGGCTGTAATAATTCATCGTCCGCAACATCGACACCAAATAAATGATCGCTGACATCTTTTAAATTCGTATCATTATATTCGCCAACAGTAATAATACGACCTGCTCGCGCCCTGACTTCCTGTAAATTAGAGAGCATCTTTTCATACATCGCATCTTTTGGACAGAGACATATGACAGGTAAATGGTGCGTCACCAAAGCAATGGGTCCATGTTTAAATTCACCGGCCGGATAACCAATGGCATGCACATAGGCAATTTCTTTTAATTTTAGCGCCCCCTCTAATGCCGTTGGGTGTTCGCCTAAACGTCCTAAAAATACGGTCGCTTGTGCTGATGCAAATAGATCGGCGGCCTCAATAACTTCTTCTTCGGTGCGTTGTAAGGTATTTGCAACTTGTTGTGGTAAACGTCGTGCCGCTACAATGGCGCGTCGCTCGTATTCTGGTGTTAATAAGCCTTTTACTTTTGCCATTTGCAACGCGAATAAATATAAGGCCAATACTTGTGCGGTGTACGCTTTTGTACTCGCAACCCCAATTTCTGGACCTGCTAATAACGGCATGACGCCATTCGATTCACGTGCAATTGTCGAGGTCACAACATTTACCAAGGCAATAACCGGAATAAATTTTGAGCGCGCCAGACGGAGCCCTGCCAATGTATCTGCGGTTTCTCCTGATTGGGAAATCGCGACCACTAAGGTACCACCTGAAGCCACCGGATTGCGATAGCGATATTCACTGCTGATATCCACCTCAACATGAATGCGTGCTAATTGTTCGAGAAACCGTTTCCCCAGTAAAGCTGCGTGCCACGACGTGCCACATGCTAAAAATACCACGTGATTAACAGATTTTAAATCAATACCAAGATCGGGCTCAACTAATTCATCGCCACGTAAGCGACTTTCCAATAAGCGTTCTAGTACCGCTGGTTGCTCTGCTATTTCTTTACTCATGAAGCTATCATAGTCACCTTTTGTGACGGCTTCGGCATTTATTTCGATTGGCTCAAAAGATGGTTCTGATGCAACGCCAGCAAATGAAGTTACATGGACACCATCATCATTTAATTCTGCGATTTCACCATCTGCCAAATAATACACATGTGACGCATGTGGTAACAATGCGGGAATATCACTGGCTAAAATTAATTCGCGTGCTGACGCAACGCCGTTCTTTTTGAAAGTACTCGTATCATCATTATCCATGCCCTGATCCGGCTGTGATGGATCATACGCTTTCCCGCGTCCAATTAATAATGGCGACCCTTGTCGCACAGCAATGATGGAGCGTGGATTATCAACGCTCACTACAGCAAAGGCAAAACTGCCCTCTAAGCGCTTCGTCGCAGCACGAACGGCCTCCATTACGGTCAGCCCGGTTTTTTGTAATGTGGCAATTAATTGTGGAATAACTTCCGTATCGGTTTCACTGTGAAATACGACGCCTGATTTTTGTAATTCACGGCGCAATGCTTCATGATTTTCAATGATACCATTATGCACAACGGCAATACTGGTGTCATTTGCAAGATGTGGATGGCAATTAATTTCCGTCGGCGCGCCATGTGTGGCCCAACGCGTATGGGCAATTCCGCAGTGACCGTTGAGTGGTTGGTTTTCAATTTTGTCTGACAATCCTTTGAGTTTTCCCGCTGCTCGGCGCAAATGGATTTCTCCATCGTGTTGCACTGCCATACCAGCCGAATCATACCCACGGTATTTCAAACGTTCGAGCGCCACAATCAGTACCGCATCCGCTGCTTTAGGTCCTAAATATCCTGCAATACCGCACATATGGCCTACTCTCCGTGGAAGCACGGTAAAGTTTGGGAAAATTTGGCTAGGGCAAGAGGCATACGTAGAGGTATACGGAGTTTCCATTGCATGTGTGCGGGCAACGCATCCGCTAGCGTTTACGTGAACCCTCACTGGTGTTACCGCTCGCGCGCGCACTGGTCTTATTACGAATGACAATTGTATGCCAAATGAACTAGCCAAAGAAACCAGCCCCTATCTCAGACAACATGCGGACAATCCTGTTAATTGGGTAGCGTGGTCGCCCGCTGCATTTGCGGAAGCAAAACGTCGTGATGTCCCCGTATTAATTTCTATTGGTTATAGTACCTGTCATTGGTGCCATGTTATGGCCCACGAATCTTTTGAGCACGGCGCGACAGCAGCGCAAATGAATGCTAATTTTGTCTGCATAAAAGTTGATAGAGAAGAACATCCCGAAGTTGATGCGATTTATATGGATGCCATTCAGGCACTCACCGGACATGGCGGTTGGCCATTAAATGCATTTGCTGATCACGATGGCCG
>JAHEDF010000078.1 GCA_024641365.1 Planctomycetota bacterium
TAATGAACGCCGCAATCAACGATGGGCGATGAGGATGCCATTAAACTACGATGAACATCCCACATGCGTCCGTGACTTTGTTGATTTAAATTCATGCGCATAACCAACGGCTTACCTAATTGCTGCGCTTCGTGAATAAATGCCTGCCACGATGGATGATGCCGTAAAATATAACCAACGACTAATTGTTTTTTTGCTGCTTTCGCAGCCGCAATAACGCGTTCGCACGATTCCACAGTTGGGGCAACTGGTTTTTCGGTAAATACATGACAGCCCTGAGCAAATGCCGCGACGGCAATTGCTTCATGTGTATCGGGATAGGTAGAAATACAGACAGCATCTGGTTTGGTTTTACTCAGTGCCGCTTTCCAGTCATCAAATAATGCGTGACCACCACCTAATTCTTTATCGACATCGTTTTTACTTTTTCCACGAGCCACTAATCCAACAATTTCAAAGCCATCAATAGCATGAAAAGCCTTTGCATGTGATCGTCCCATATTTCCACAACCAATTACCAAAACACGAATCCGAGCGGCCATAGTTTCCCCTTATTTTAACAGCCTGTCAAAGGCGGTAACTCATACAGGCGGGCTTTCCCATATTCCTGTCAATGTTGTCACACACACGCGAGACGAAAAGGCGGCCTACCCCCCCATCCATATACACAACGCGCCAGCACATGGCATGGTAAGACTCATCATGCGTAACCTTCTTTCTTTATCCGCGGTTCTTCTGTGTTCTTTGGCTGTTTCATCGGCGCTCGCGCTTGAAACACCAAATGGATTTAGCCCGTTGTTCAACGGAAAAGATCTCAACGGTTGGTGGGGACTTGGCACGCAAAGCCCAGCAAAATGGCGCGATATTCCCGACGATAAATTCGCCGCCAATAAAGCTGCGAGCATTAAAGATATTGAAGCGCATTGGAGCGTCGCAGATGAAGTCCTTATCAATGATGGTAAAGGATTATATTTAACCACTGATAAATATTATAGCGATTTTGAATTATTAATTGATTACAAAACCGTCGCCAAAGCCGACAGTGGAATTTATTTACGCGGCGTTCCGCAGGTACAAATCTGGGACTCTACTGAAGAAAAGAATTTTAAAATTGGCGCTGATAAAGGTTCAGGCGGCTTATGGAATAATAGCAAAGGCGCACCTGGAAAAGATCCTTTAGTATTAGCGGATAAACCATTCGGCGAATGGAATCATTTTCGCATCGTCATGGTTGGCGAACGGGTAACCGTGTGGCTCAACGATAAACTGGTCGTCGACCACGCACGTCTCGAAAATTATTTTGATCGTAAAGGCCCTCTCCCACGTAATGGCCCCATCCAATTGCAAACGCATGGCGGAGCCATTTCTTGGCGTAATGTTTTTATTCGCGAAATTGCTCCTGATGAAGCGATGAAAATATTACGCAATGGTGGGCCTGATAAAAATGAGCCCGTCGCTAATGGCTCTGAAGCAATATTTAATGGCAAAGATTTTACCGGCTGGAAAGGTCCAACTGATCAATACGAAGTAGTTGACGGAGCTATATTTTGTAAGCAGGGCAAAGGTGGCACCATTTTCACAGAGGCGGTGTACCAAGATTTCACGGTCGAATTTGAATATGTGGTTCCACCCGGTGCAAATAATGGCTTAGCCATTCGCTATCCCGGTCAGGGCGACACCGCCTATGTGGGCATGTGCGAATTACAGGTGCTTGATAGCGAGCACCCCAAATACGCAAAACTTGATAAACGTCAGTACCATGGCTCTGCCTATGGCATGGCCGCAGCGCATCGTGGCTATGATTTTCCAGCCGGAACTTGGAATCATCAAATTGTCACGGTGCGTGGCTCGACCATTGTCGTTGAATTAAACGGTACCCAGATTTTGAACGCTGATTTATCCAAAATAACCGAGTATATGGCCAATAAAACACATCCAGGTAAAGAACGGACGGAAGGTCACTTCGGCTTCGCAGGCCACAATGACCCGGTTGGCTACCGCAATGTGCGCATCAAACGCTGGTAAATGAACTCCACATTCTCCGGTCCTATCACCGGAGAAAGACCACTACCTTTACGCCTGTTCGCCAACCCGTGATTGACGACAATACCCAGGTTCAGTTACCGTATCTCTAGTAGACTTCGTCGCCCAAGGACTGTTTTCAGCTTATGACTAATTCATCACATTCTGGGCCATCACATCCAGAGCCATCACATCCATCCACTTCTACTGATGCACCATTACTTGGACGTCGTCATATTATTGGAGCTGGTTCGCTGCTGGCGATGGGTCTGCTCATGGGCGACCGCCCGGTATATGCAGAAGAATTTGTTGGCCCCAAACCAACTGATGGCGCAAATGTAACGCCTGTCGGTTGCGCCGTTATTGGTTTAGGTGTGCATGGCCGCGATATATTAACCGCATTAAGTCACACCCCAGGCGCCGATGTTAAAATGGTGTGTGATAATTATGAGCGTGCACACAATCGTGCGCTAGAAATATTTCCAAATGCCAAGGCAGTCATTGATGCTAAAGAAGTTTTCGATGATAAATCAGTTCAAGCCGTGTGGATCGCAACCCCACCACATCATCATAAAGATTTAGTCATTGCTGCACTACAAGCTGGTAAACATGTGTACTGTGAAGCACCACTTGCACATACCATCGACGATGCACGTGAAATTGCTAAAGCTGCAATCGGTGCCAAGGGACAAATATTTCACAGCGGCTTACAACAACGCACTAATCCGCAACATTTACATGTTGAAAAATTTATTCGCACCGGTGCACTTGGGAAAATTACCCAAGGTCGTGGACATTGGCATCGCCGCACCTCCTGGAAACGCGGTGCAGCAACAGACGAACGACAAAAAGCATTAAATTGGCGATTACAGCCTGATATTACTCCCGGATTAATGGGCGAGGTTGGCATTCATCAAATAGATGTTGCCACGTGGTTTTTGAAAAAGTTACCAACAAAAGTGACCGGCTTTGGTGGTGTTTTAGGATGGACTGATGGTCGCGAAGTGCACGACACGGTCCAATGTGTAGTTTCCTATCCTGGTAATCGTAATTTCGTGTACGATGCCACGCTCACCAATTCATTTAATGCCAATAGCGAATTATTCCAAGGCACTGACGCAGCGGTTTTATTACGCGATCATCGCGCATGGATGTTTAAAGAAGCTGACTCCGCCGCATTAGGATGGGAAGTCTATGCCTACCGCGAAAAAATTGGAGATGATACCGGCATCGCTTTAGTTGCTGATGCGACAAAAATTTTAGCCCAAGGAAAACAACCAGGCGAAAATCGCGATGTCGATCCAACCCGCACGGCATTAGTCACCGCTGCCGAAGCATTTCTATATGCAATTCGCACAAAGACCGAGAGTGCATGCGATGCTTTAACTGGTTTTCAGGCCACGGTAATTGCTCTCAAAGCACATGAGGCAACCGTCAATGGCACCGCTATTACCTTCGACCCAGCGTGGTTTGAAATTTAAATTCAACGTTACCAACCTCATCGGTTCACAGCTTAAACAAAGGAAACTCCATGTCCCGTACCCCAAAAATATCCGGCGTATCTCGTCGCCAATTACTGAAAGGTGCCACGACCGCTGCGGCCGCTTTGGGCATAACCGGTGTTTCATCGCATCGCGTTTTCGGCGCTGATAATTTAGTCATTCCAACACCAACTGCCGATACCGGCAAATATACAGCCGGACCAATTCCCAAAGGTACAACTCAAGCAGAAGGTCGCAAAATTGGCGCAAATGATAAAATTAAAGTCGCGGTAATTGGCGTCGGTGGTCAAGGCTTTGGCGCTCATGTTAAAGGCTTAATTAAACATGCCGCAGCAAATAATATTGAACTTATCGCAGCGTGCGATGTGTATGAACCCCGTCGTGAACGTGCCCTAAAAGAAATTGGAGGCGCTGGTGTAGCCTCTCCGCAAGTTGAAAAAGATTACAGAAAAATCCTTGATAATAAAGACATTGATGCCGTGGTCGTTGCCACGCCAGAACACTGGCATGCACAAATTTCCATTCACGCCATGGAAGCTGGCAAACACGTCTACTGCGAAAAACCGATGACGCGTTATGCTGACGAAGCATTCCAAATTGTAGATACACAAAAACGCACCGGAAAAATTTTCCAATTAGGCATTCAATTTACTTCTGATCCGAAAATGCATGCCGTTGGCGAATTTATTCGCGCCGGTAAAATTGGTCCTTTAGTCGCTGGGCAAAGCAGCTACTGCCGCAACGCTGGCCCCAAAGGTGAATGGAATTATGGCATCGATAAAGGCGCAGGCCCCGATAATTTGGACTGGGATTTATGGCTTGGCTCTGCACCAAAACGCGAATGGAATGATGATGCCAAAGAACGCTTCTTCCGTTATCGCAAATATTGGGACTACAGTGCAGGTATTTTAGGCGACTTAATGCCACATCGCATGGGACCATTTATTATTGGTTGTGGCAATCCCGAATATCCACTGCGCGTAACTTCCCTGGGTAACCGCAAAGTGTCTTTGGATCGCGAAGTTGACGATAACGTCCAAGTCATGGCTGAATTCCCAAGTGGCTGGACCATGACTTTCAATGGCTCTACCGTTAATGAGCAAGGTCTGCCTGATTTATTCCGTGGGCATAAAGCATCCATCTATTTTGGTGGTGAAGGAGCTCTGGCAAAACCAGAACGTCCATTTGCGGAAGATTTTGAAGAAACCGTCGTTCACAAAGGTGGTCCGAAAGATATTCCCGTACACCATGCTAATTGGTTTAATGCCATTCGCACCGGTGCCGTGAATAATTGCACTGCAGAACTCGGGGCAAAAATTCAAATCATCTTAGCCATGGCGGAAATGTCATCACGCATGAATAAAATGATGACGTTTGATGAAGCGACCCGCACTATCAAACCTGGGTAATATTTTAAACTCAGACAATTTGACATCAAAGAAGGGTCCGGAAATCCGGGCCCTTCTTTTTTTTTAAGAATTGCACCTAATTCCAATTTTACATCCAATAATATCCATCGCGGTTGAAGTTATCTAAACTAATCGAGTCAAGGAAATACATAAGAATAATTTAATTTATTGGTTATTTAACAGCGTATAAAATTAGAGCATTACAGTAAAACACCGTCTTTGTCCTTTTTTCGATGGTCAAAGTCATTTTTCCGCGTATCAACGCTCGCAATTGAGACCTGTATTTTTCCCAGGCATACACACGAGCCCAAATCGCTCATAACGTGTCTTTTTGTAGAATTAAACATACTGCTTTTTTCGGGATCAATATGCTTACTCACTCTCATCAAATCGTAAAATGCTGTGTTCTCATTCTACTCGCTCAGATGTCATTACTTGTTACATGTCCCAAATTGGTTGGGGAAGAAAAAACACAATCAACTATAGAACTCGGAACCCCCTTTGCAGATAACATTATTTTACAGCGCCAGATGAACGTTCCAATATGGGGGTGGAGCAAGCCAGGTGATACCATTACCGTATCATTTGCTGGCCAGCAAAAAAATGTTGTTGTCGGTAAAAATGGAAAATGGTTAGTGGAACTAGAGCCATTATCAGCAAACGCCACTCCGAGCGATATGACTATTAGCAACGGCGCTAGTCAAACTATAAAAATTAAAAATGTTCTCGTTGGTGAAGTATGGTTGGCTTCTGGACAATCAAATATGGATTGGCTTGCTGGAAAATCATTGTGCAACGCGCTTGCCGGAACAATTGGTCGTGAAAATCTACCGATTCGTGAATTAGCATTGGATAGTGGCTCGTCTTTATTTCCAAGTAGTCGCTCGTCTTCTAAAGACGGTTGGAAATTAGCGCAATCTGCTAGTAGCTTTTCAGCACTGGCATTGTCCTTTGCTTATGATTTGCATAAAGAATTACAGGTACCAATTGGAATTATTCGCAGCAGTCATGGTGCCACACCCATAGAAACCTGGACTGCGTATGAGGGCTTTGCTGATCATCCAAAATTACAAGACATCGCGGCGTTAATTCGTGCGAGTAATCCAATGACCACAGAAGGCCAACAGGCCTTCGAACAATACTACAAAGATTTGTGGACTTGGCAGGCTGAGAGCGAAAAAATAATAAATAAAGGAGGAAAGGCTTTACAACGTCCGAAATTGCCTGGCATTTGCGATGACTGGAAAGGTGCATCGCGCATGTTTAATAAAAAAATTGCTCCCCTAATCCCAAGCGCTCTTCGTGGCGCTATTTGGTGCCAAGGAGAACATAATTCCGATGATGGCAGCATCTATGCAGCAAAGATGGAAGCACTTATCAACGGTTGGCGCAAAAATTGGAAGCGTCCGAATCTGCCATTTTATTTTACGCAAATGCAATGTTATGGCGAAGCAAATCCTGATAACATTGGCTTTGCTGATATTCGTGCTGCACAAACACTATTTTTCGTAAATGCAGAACACGTCGGTATGGCGGCACAACATGATTTAAACCCCAATCCTGGGAATATTCATTATTCCAATAAATTGGATCCAGGGAAACGCTTGGCGCGTTGGGCATTGGCACACCAATATGGAAAAGACATCGCCTATACGGGACCGCTCTATAAATCACATGTTATAGAAGGAAATACTGTACGCATTCAATTCGAACAACGCGGACCCGGTGGCGGATTAATGGTAGGCAGCAAAGGCATGGAAATAGATGCCAAGAAAAACCCTGATGCCTACGTCGAACCAGCGCGAGAAACACCCGGTGAACCATTACAACATTTTCGCCTCGCAGGTAAGGACAAAAAATGGCATGCTGCAGTAGCTACGATTGTTGGCGATGAAGTACATGTCATATCACCTGACGTGCCAGAACCAGTCGGTGTTCAATACGCTTATAATGCCAGTCCTATTGGTGCTAATTTATATAATAAAGCCGGACTTCCTGCCATTCCTTTTTGTCTCTTTGATGGGAAACCATATTTCCCTGAAAACGATGCTGAATTAATGGCGGCTCGAAAAGCTGAATTGGAGCGCAAATACGGACATCGTGCTTATTTACAGCCAGCCACGCTGTTTCGTGACGGTGCCATTTTACAGCGTGATTGTCCATTACCTGTTTGGGGACACGGAATTCCTGGAAGCACTATTACTGTCGATTTTGCCGGTCAGAAAAAAACTGCCGTAGTCAATGAATTCGAGTTCTGGCGCGTTACGCTTGACCCTTTATCAACGTCAACAAGTGGACGCGACCTGATTATTTCTAGTGACAAAAATGAAAATAAAGTAATTAAAGACATTCAAGTTGGTGATGTTTGGGTCATAACCGGTGCTCGCGCAATTCCCAATACACTCTGTAAGTTAACAGCAGACTCTTCATATAAGCCGTTGGCAAACGTCCGTGAATTTAGAATTCGTACCAATGCCAGACGCTTTCCAACTCCACGCAAAGAACGCATGGAAATAGGCGGCGGAAAATACGAGTCCTCGTGGCAAACTATTCGATTTGATGACCGAGAAAATGTACCATCCGTATTTGCTTATCATTTTGCTATCGCTGCTCACAGCCCCGATGTACCGCTTGGGATTATTACCCTTGGTTCGGAAAACCCGCCACTCACCTGGGTATCGTACGCTGCCATGCAGACCGCGGTTGGATTTGAAACCCAGCGTGATGAACTCAACCTCGCTTACCCAAATACTGAGGTCTGTAAAAAAGCGATTCAGAGTCATATTGATGAGGTTAAAAAATATTGCAGTGACATTGCAAATAAATTACAGGCGGGAGAGGAAATTCCGGTGGCTCTGGCTGAGTCATCACCACCATTTCCAACACCGTATTACAACCAATGGGTCAGCCGAACCGAAACCGCCACCCATACGTATAATTTTTGCATTAGCCCCCTCACTCCCAATGCGGTACGAGGCGTGGTGTGGGTGCCTGAACAAGATAATATTTCTGATAATGTGGCACACTATGCCCCGTCGCTCGCATTGTACGCTGCCAGTTTACCTCAGACCTATGAACAACCGGTTGTCCCATTTCTCTTTGTGCAGCCAAGTGAAGCGGTCGTCCCTGGCATAACTGCTCCAACTATTAAAAACGCAACGCGTATCGATATCAGTGAATGGCCAAAAAATTGGTCGGCCGTTGCAACGCAACTCGGTGAAGCAGCTGCTAAATTACCATAATATCTTACTTTTACTAAACCCACACCTGTTACACATCGACTCCTGTCATGCGACCTTTGCCGGATGAAAATGTATCCGTCTCAATGCCGAGGCGTTGTAACATAGTGACGTATAAATTTGTTAAGGGATAATTATTTTTTGTGTCAAAAGCCAAATGGTTGCCATGTTTAAAACCGCCTCCGGTAAAGAATAGTGGCAAATTAACATTATTGTGTGAATTCGCTGATCCCATATTCGAGCCAAATAACACCATGGTGTTATCCAGCAAAGTGCCGCCATCTTCTTTTGTTTGGTGCAGAGAATCCAAGAATTTGGCGATTTCTTTCAATTGTAATTCTTCGACTATGCGAAGTTGGGCAATTTTCTTCGGATCATTGCCATGATGCGATAACGGATGCGTACCATCATTTACACCATCAATATTTTGTCGCGTTGAACCCATATGCAAACCAAGTGAAATAATGCGCGTTGAATCCGTTGTGAGCGCCAATTGCATAATATCAAACATGACCTGGTGCTGTTTTATGCCATCAGTAAACGTCGTGATATCTTGTGGCATTGGTGCCTGCGTGGTCGGTTTTGGTTTGCGTTCCCAGGCTTGGGCTTGCACTAATCGCCGTTCTAATTCACGGACGGACGTAAAATAATGGTCTAATTTTTCTCGGTCAGCGGCACTGACACTGGAGTTGAGTTTTTTCACGCGATCGCCCAACATATCTAAAATACTACGCTCTTCTTCCAGTCGTTTTATTTGCGCTTTAATCTCGGCGTCGTTTCCCTGTAGAAACATTTTTTTATACATGTTCGCCGCTTTCGTTTCACCATGAATGGCAACACCCGAAGCGGTATACGACATCGGATCGCCGCGTTCTGGACCATTTTTTGATGGCGACACCATTAACGGCATAAATGGAAAGCGGGTTTGTTGACCTATGTGATCAGCAGCAAACACGTCTAATGAAATGGTATTGCGAAATCCTGCTGCCGAGGGATGAGGCGCACCAGTTAAAAAGCATTGTACCGCATGGTGACCTCCGTCGACTTCCGGCAAAGAAACACCAGACATCACTGTCATCTGTTTTCGATGTGCAGATAATATTTTTAAATAGGGCGTTTCTTCGTAATCGCGACCTGGCTTCTTTGGGAAAAAATATTGCGGCAATAAACTTAAGCTGTTCATCATGACAACCATGCGCATAGGTGCGCCTTTTATTGCCGCTTTATCTGCCGCATACAGCCGTGGAGACATGGCTTCAAGAAATGGCAATGCCAAACACACGCCCAATCCTTTGAGCACCGAACGCCGTGACAGCGGTTGTACGATGTGACGTAGTGGTAATGAACGATTTGGTGTCATAGCCATTTTAGTATCCCTTTTTCATTTCTGTAAAAACATTGGGCTGGTTACCACAGCAGTTATTAATGAACGCAATCCATATCCGGTTGATTTTGTTGATTGCAGAAGGCGTTCGATTTCTTTTCGTTCACTAAAGCGAACGGTTGCTCCGGTGGCTTGTGTGACTAATCGGTTGAGGATATTACGGGCAATTTGCTGATCATCCCCACCCAATAATTTTTTAAAGGATTGTATGTCAGCAAACTTTTTCCCATTGTATTCACCTGCGGCATCAACCGACTGCGCTAATTTTATTTTATAACTAAATGGGAAAACGGTTATCTGCATATTATCACCTTTACCATTGCTGCGATACCGTTCGCGATACGCACCCATAAGATCAAAAGATTCAAGGGCAAAACCAGGTGGATCGATTAAACGGTGACAACTGGCGCAGCTTTCTACCCGCCGATGTTTATCTAAAATTTCGCGAATGGTGGTGGCACCACGCGTGTCTGGTTCAATTGCGCCCGCATCAGGCGGTGGTGTTGGTGGAGGAGTGCCCAAAATACGCTCTAATACCCAGGTTCCACGCTTGACCGGAGATGTAGTAAATCCATTCGCGGTTAATTTCATCATGCTGGCCTGGGTTAAGATGCCGCCACGCACACTATTCTTTGGTAAATCAACTCGACGCATGTGACTACCACGAACACCTGGGATATCATAATGTTCTGCTAAGCGTTGGTTGAGATAGGTGAAATCACTCGTCACGACTGCTGCTGCTGGTAAATTTTTTTCCACCATTTCACGAACGTATAAGATAGTTTCGTCATGCATCGCAGCTATCAATAATTTATCATTATAATATTCTGGATATAATTGTTTATCAGGAACAGTAGCGTGAATTGATTCAAGATTCAGCCATTGACGGGTAAAGTCATCTATGGATCGCAACGCACGCGGATCATTCAACATCCGCTCACATTCGCTGCGCAATACCTCTACTTTACGCAATACCCCAGAATCAGCCAATTTTGTTAATTGGTCATCTGGCAGTGAACGCCACAAAAATAAAGCGAGTCGCGTTGCTAATTGATCAGCTGAAAGGACGCCTGGACTTTCTGTGACAAATAGAAAGTCTGGTGAGCACAAAATAGCTTTGTAGGCAATTAACATCGCATCATGAAAACAAATTTTTTCTGCCATCGCATCCAAAACACGTTTATGCATAACAGCGACTTCATCTGCTTTGACCGAACGCCGATAAGCCCGCTCCATAAAGGTCTGCAATAATTGTTTGCTCTCCTGTGTGGGATTATTTGCTTTCACATAATAGGGCCCACCACGAATCGCACGGATGCGACGATCTTCGCCAGATGATACGCCGAGATCACGAGGCGGTAATGAATCGTTTTTGCTGTCCCATTTTGCTACCGGTAAATCACCAAATAAAATACGATGGCTGGCGGGTGGCCACTCTTGTGCAATGGGCCCCTCCACTTCGCACCAATCCAGCGCAACGACCGGTTGTCCATCAAATGCTTTATCAGCAACTTGCACCTTTGGCCCACCATTTATCTGAATATTAGCGCAGTGCATGATCACGGATTCTTGTGCATTTAGCCACGCCGTTAATTCATATACTTTTTCCTGAGATGTTAAATCAAACGATTGTAAAAAGCGCCCACGCAACCG
>JAHEDF010000079.1 GCA_024641365.1 Planctomycetota bacterium
GAGCGTGGCATAATGAATACCTATCACGATTCTGAGTCCCCCACCTATCGAAGTGCTATTTACGAAGGCACCGTTACGCACCACCGCCAATTTCCAAAGACACATACATTTTCGTATCGTTTATTTCACGTCTATTTAGATCTGTCAGAAATAGACTCGCTTTTTTCTCAAACACGTTGGTGGCGACATAATAATTCGGCCCCTGCACATTTTCGTGACCAAGATTATTTACCTGGGATCAACACACTTGATGAGCGGGTGCGCACTTTGGTAGATGAACGACTTGGTTTTAGACCAAGTGGTCCAATTCGACTATTAACCCATCCTCGTACCTTCGGCATATCGTTTAATCCCGTTTCATTTTATTATTGTTTTTCACTAGATGAACAGTTAGAGGCCATCATAGCTGAAATTACCAATATTCCGTGGTTAGAACGACATAGCTATGTATTAGATTGCCGAAATCGCTCGCCAGATACGTTGCATTTTGATCTTAAAAAAGTTTTTCATATTTCACCATTTATGAATATGCAACAATGCTATAAATGGCAATTTTCTGTGCCTGGTAAAACATTATCAGTAAATATGCACTCTTATTCGTCAGATAATAAAATGTTCACAGCTACATTGTCACATGAAAAAAAAGTTATGTCGCCACAACGATTAGATGCGTTGCTGTGGCGATATCCTGGATTGCCCCTGCAGGTGGTCTCAGCCATTTATTTCCAAGCTGGTCGCTTGTGGTTAAAAGGCGTTCCTTTTCAAGACCATCCCGCACTGACGCAACGAGAACGTCAACACATGACGGCTCCCTTACCAACTATCACTCACGCCTGAACGAGTTCTATTTTATGCAACATAATATTTCTACCGCGAGCAAAGCGTCACGACTTTTCAACGAGAACCCAGCAATAAATCAGGCGTCAATTGCTCGTGCTCCAACATGGCGTGAACGCATGGCACGAAAAGCGGTGCTCGGACGTATGCGTGCTTTTGATCATGGTCGTTTATTAATTGAAGAAAACGGTGTCGTTCATGCGCTAGGGCACGGTGGGCCTGAGGCCTATGTCCATATTCACGATCCCTCAACGTGGACAGCCATAGCTGCTGGTGGAACCGTTGGAGCAGGAACCGCGTACATCGCTGGTCATTGGTCATGCACTAATTTAGTTAGTCTTATTCAAATATTTTTACGTAACCGCGCCGCCTTAGATCACATGGAACAAGGCCTAGCGCGATTTGGCCAAGCATTTTTTAAATTGCTGCATTTTCGCAATCGTAACACCATTACTGGCAGCCAAAAAAATATCGCCGCCCATTATGATCTTGGGAATGATTTTTATCGCTTATGGCTTGATGAGACATTAATGTATTCAGCGGCGTTATTTTCAAAACCAGAAATGAGCCTCTATGATGCACAAATTGCAAAACTCGATCGCCTAGCTGAACTTTTACAGATTGAGGAAGGTGATCATGTATTAGAAATTGGCAGTGGCTGGGGTGCATTAGCCATTCATTTAGCCACGCATTATAAATGCCGTGTTACGACGACTACCATTTCCCAACAACAATTTAATGAAGTTAACAAACGTATTACCGACGCAGGCTTAAATGATAAAATAACGGTGCTCAAAAAAGATTATCGCCATTTAACCGGTATTTATGACAAGGTTGTCTCAGTCGAAATGATTGAAGCAGTTGGTCATCACTATTATGACACGTATTTTTCGACTATTGCTCGCTTATTAAAACCAAGCGGCTTAGCGGTTATTCAAGCAATTACCATAACCGAGCAACAATATCACAATGCTATTCGTGATGTTGATTTTATCCAACGTTACATATTCCCAGGGAGCAACATTCCGTCCTTAGGGGCAATAACCAAAGCCATTACCCGTAGTGGTGACCTCAATATCATTAATATGGAAGATCTAGCGCCGCATTATGTGCGCACGCTCCAATGTTGGCGACAAGCGTTTTTCAAAAAATTAAAAGACATTAGTGAGCTGGGTTATCACGATAATTTTATTCGCATGTGGGAATTCTATTTATCGTATTGTGAAGGTGGCTTTGCAGAACGGTCGATTGGCGTCGCACATATTCGCCTCGCCCGTGGTCGTTATCGTCATGCTTATCAGTCACATTTGGATAATAATCCATGTTAGCAGCGGCTGTGCACAAACCGCGCTGGTACGGATGGGTACACGTTGCATTTTATCAAGCGACGTGGTTTGCCGCATTGTGGGGAGGCAGTGAAGGCTTTATCTGGCCTGGACTGTTAGCTGGATTATTAACCTTAGTTATCCACATCAATTTTACTGAACAAATAAAACGCACGCTTAAGCGCCTATTACTAGCAACTGTAATTGGTGTCGTCATTGATAGTTTATTTCTTTTTTCCGGTGTAATTACTTTTACGCCGGTTGCTTATTGGCCAGCATTTTTACCGCCGCTCTGGATGATTATTTTATGGCCAACGTTCGCCTCTTTGTTTGATGATATTATGTTGTGGTTATTAGCGCACAGGTGGCTCGCTATTGCAGCAGGCGCAATTGCTGGACCGCTTGCCTATCTTGGCGGACAGGCAATGGGCGCCTTACAATTACCACAGGAATGGTGGTTATCACTTATGGTCATTGGTGGTGCATGGGCGTTGGCGATGGGATTATTAATTGCTGTTTGGCGTCATGGACAGGTGCGCACATGAATCCTCAGTGGTGGCATGTAATTTTTGTCGCGATTGGCATTGCCATAGTCATGGTAGTGCTGTGGATAATTCAGTGGCGTCGACGTGATGCGAGTTTAGTTGATGCCGGATGGTCAGCAGGCATCGGCCTGGGATCACTTTTTTTGTTATACATGGGTGACGGTGATGTAACGCGGCGCGTGGTTGCAGGAGCTATGATTGGCGGGTGGTCGCTGCGGCTCACGTGGTATTTAATTCACGATCGTCTTATTGGAAAACCGGAAGATGGTCGCTATCGCATGTTGCGCGAATCGTGGGGTGCCTCGGCGCAACCCTGGTTCTTTTTATTTTTCCAATTTCAAGGCTGGTTGGTGATCTTCTTTTCACTTCCGTTTGTTATTATCGCCAGCACCACACCTGCTTTTGGTGTCTGGTATGATTATGTCGCTGTCGGCATATGGCTCATTGCTATCGGCGGTGAAACCATTGCAGACGCGCAGTTAGCAGCATGGAGAAAAAATCCAGATAATGCTGGTCGCACCTGTCGCGCTGGTTTATGGCGCTATTCGCGTCATCCGAATTATTTTTGTGAATGGCTACTGTGGTTTTCATATGTCGCACTAGCCTGTGCAGGTCCATGGTGGCCAGTCACTGCACTAATTCCAACTGTGTTGTTATTTTTAATTCTCAAAGTCACGGGCATTCCCTACACAGAAAAACGCGCACTTGCTAGTCGCGGTGATGATTACCGAGCCTATCAAAAATCGACCTCTCCTTTTATTCCATGGTTTCCCAAATCGGAGTCTTTATGACAGATATCTCTGCCCCAATAACAATTGCTAACGCCACACAAAAACCGCAACATTGGACTATTGAGTTATGTGAACGCGGATTAATTCCTGATGCTATTATCCGTATGGGCATGCGAAACTTATTAGGAAAACGCCTAAAAGAAGAAGCGGTACATGATAGCGAATTAGTTCAGCGGCGCTTGATGCTTTTTATTGAACGTATGCGCAACAGTCCCATCGCCATTGAGACCACTGCTGCTAACGCCCAACATTATGAAGTCCCCGCAGCATTTCATAAATTGTGTATGGGCGAACATATGAAATACAGCAGTTGTTTATTTCAAACTGGCCACGAAACGCTCGACGAAGCAGAAGCCGTAATGCTCGCGCTCACTTGTGACCGCGCTCATCTCATTGATGGACAAGATATTTTAGAAATTGGCTGCGGGTGGGGATCGTTAACGTTATGGATGGCTAAACACTATCCTCGTTCACGCATTCGTGCGATTTCTAATTCGCATAGTCAACGGCGTTATATTATGGAACAAGCCGAGCAGCGCGGTTTAACCAATATTACCATTGAGACAGCTGACATTAATTCCTATCAGGCACCTGGGCAATACGATCGCATTGTATCAGTCGAGTGCTTTGAACATCTACGCAATCATTCCGCTTTATTTAAACGCATTGCTGGATGGCTCAAAGATGATGGGCAATTATTTGTACATATTTTTACCCATCGATTAGCTGCTTATACTTTTAGCGATAACGCCGATGATGATTGGATGGCGCGGCATTTTTTCACCGGCGGCATGATGCCAAGCGACTCATTATTCACCTATTATCAAGATGATTTAAAATTAGAACATCATTGGCGAGTAAATGGACAACATTATGCGCAAACAGCGGCCGCGTGGTTGCGTAATTTAGACCGCAATGCTGCTGCTGCGCTGAACGTATTTACGCAGCAACTTCCACTCGCAGAAGCAAAACGCATGCTGCAACGCTGGCGCATGTTTTTTATGGCGTGTGAAGAATTATGGGCATTTAATAAAGGTGAGGAATGGCTGGTTAGCCATTATCGATTTAGCCGACGATCCAATTAATCTAAAAATATTTTGAACAGGAGGAACGGAGGGAGAAATTTATTTATTCTTCTCCGTTTCTCCGTTTCTCCTGTTAATTTTTTCTTCTCTCTTGTTGATTAAATAAAAGAATCCAGGGGTAACCACTGGGTTCTTTGTTTATGCATTATATTACTAATTAATAAGCAGATAACGACGGATCGACCTCTTCGCCATATGCTAAAATACCGCCTTGTAAGTTGAGCACATTGGTAAAACCGTGTTTTTTCAGTGTTTCTAAAGCTTTCATACTGCGACGGCCCGATTTGCATTGCGCGATCACTAACCCATCTTTCCAGCCTGCAATTTCTGCTAAACGGGTTGGTAATTGACCAAGTGGAATGTTTATATTGCCTTCGATTTGGCAGATCGCGAGTTCGAATGGTTCGCGCACATCTAATAATAAATGTTCTTTGCCAGATTCACGAATCTGCGCGTAGTCAGTTGGGGAAATTTCTAAATCGTCAGTAGACACGGCGCTTTCTCCACCGCGGCCCATGCCGCAAAATTGGTTATAATCAATGAGTGCTGTGATGGTTGCTTTATCACTGCACATTGGGCATTCAGGATCTGGACGTAATTTTAATTCGCGGAACGTCATGTTCATTGCATCGTAACGCAGGAAGCGACCAGCTAAGGTACGACCCATGCCACTTAAAACTTTGATCGCTTCGGTTGCTTGAATCATTGCAATAATACCAGGCAACACCCCTAAGACGCCGCCTTCTGCACACGATGGTACTTCGCCCGGAGGTGGTGGTTCTGGATATAAGCAGCGATAACACGGTCCGTTGCGTTTACCGTCAGCATTTTTGCGCGTATCAAATACGGTTGCTTGGCCTTCGAAACGATAAATCGAGCCGTAAATATTTACTTTATTTAGCATCACGCAGGCGTCATTTACTAAATAACGCGTTGGGAAATTATCGGTGCCGTCAATGACGATATCATATTTAGCAATAATTTCTAAAGCGTTTGCTGAGGTGATGCCCTCTTCATAAATATCGACCTGACATCCAGGATTTAAATCCTGTACACCGCGCTTGGCCGACTTGGCTTTACTGGTGCCAACGTCCTGCGTGCGGTGGATAATTTGGCGCTGGAGGTTTGAGGTGTCGACCACGTCAAAGTCCATAATGCCTAATCGACCGACACCGGCTGCTGCTAAGTACAGCGCTAATGGCGAACCGAGTCCGCCAGCACCAATTAATAAAATCGATGCATTGAGCAGTTTTTCCTGGCCTTTTTCGCCGAATTCAGGCAGGGTTAAGTGCCGGGCGTAGCGCAGGTATTGATCACTCGTCAAAGGCATGGGACATCTCACGTTTGTTCTGGGGGAGGCGCATCATGTAAAAAAATCTCCGGGGGAAAGTCCCAGGCACCCCGATGATCCACGGGCCGGTTTGCCACTGTCTACCTACGCAGGAATGTGGTTTACAAGCATATTACCCGCAAAGGGCGCAGCTTAGTGCAATCTGGCTAATTGTTTACGTACCATTGAGCTTTTTCGTCAATTTAATCAATACGTTCGCAAACTGAGTGTTCCTAGAAATACGTAGGTTCCTAGGAAGGCATTCAACTCTAATATTATTATAAGGGAAATAAAATTTCATGAAGCAAATGACAGTGTACTATCCCCTCTATGGTTAATCTGCCAAAATAATTATTTAGCACCCTTGCGCTTACGAATATTTAGTTCCGGATCTTTAATGCTCACCACGCTGTAGGGCTCAACCGAATGGGTTAGCCATACGCTACCACCGATGACGCTGTGATGTCCGATTTTGGTGTCGCCACCTAAAATAGTCGTACCCGCATAAATTGTTACATGGTCTTCTAAATCCGGATGACGTTTATTTGAGGCACCACGTTGCAGCTCGCCATGTTCATCTTTTGCGAGTGGATTCCATGCCACTAAACCCACGCCTTGGTACAATACGCAATGTTTGCCGATGCGACTGGTTTCACCAATTACAACGCCAGTGCCGTGATCGATAAAAAATGATTCGTCTAATTGCGCACCGGGATGAATATCAATCCCAGTGCGGCTATGAGCGACCTCGGTCATCATGCGTGGAAAAATTGGAATGCCGCGCAAATACATACGATGCGCAAAACGCTGTACCGCCAACGCTTCAATACATGGATAACTGAGAATAACCGTAGCACGATCGCTTGCCGCTGGATCACTGGCATAGGCCGCTTCGACATCCGTCAGTACTAAATCACGTACCAGGGATAATTCAGCAATGACATCTTGCGTCATTTCACGAGCGGTGGTTTCAATATTTTTGCATACCTGTTCATCACGCATGGCCACAAATGCCACGGTGCCCTGAATATATTTACGCAGTGCTGTATTTAAAGCCGCCAAACGCGCCTTGGTAAACGCTGGTAAATCCTTTTGTGTTACTGCGCCTGAAGAAAAATAGCCTGGGAATAAAATAGTTAAGACTAAGTCACAAACCTTGGCAGTATTTTCACGACTCGGTAATGGGCAATTAGTCGCATCGTTAATGCCTGGCCCTTTATGATAACCAGTCAATAATTGCTCAACTAAAGCGCGCTCTGACGGTCGTCGTGCGCTAGTCATGGAACGATGTCCGTGCTGGCCGAGTGCACAGCTTCAGGTGCGGGCTCTGGGAGTGGTTCCCCTAAATCACGCGGCAATGACACTAAGGTTGAATCCGTTGGTAATTTTCCTGCGCCCACACTAGCAGCATTGGCACGGGCAGCTTCTAAGCGACGTGCATACAAGGCTTGTAAATGCGCATGTATTTTACCTGCTTTCCGTTTTGTATCATCGCTGGCAAACCACGTAAATTCAGTCAGGGTTTTATCCTCATTAAATAATTTATTGGCTTGTTCAAAAGCTGCGACCGATTTGGTAAAATCACCTAAACAAAAATACACACAGCCTATGGTATCGTAAACGCTATGATGTGGATCTTTTTCTACTGCCTTTTCTAAACGCGGTAAAACTAATTGTGCCGTTTTTAAATCGATTTCAGTCGGATTTTCAATACCAGCCACTAAGCCATAGGCTAAGGTGTTATCTAATTGTCGTTCTAATGCATGCGCTTGCGCATCGGTACCAACGCGAATGTCAAAAAATGGTCGCAAGCGATAACGATATTTATAAATAGGACGATCATCAAATCGTTGATCTCCCTCTGCATCAGTACCAATAGCTATTTCAATTTGCCGTAAAATTAAATAACCTACTCGTTGCCGTTTTATATCGTCGTTTCGATTTAACCATTTTGCTAACGGAATATGATTGCCCGCATCTGCCTCTTGTAAGCCATACGCTAAATCACGGTCGTGCTTACTCATTTCCGTCAGCACAGCATTTGGATTATCAGTACGTGCCATGCGGCTGGGATCGAAGATATACGACGATGCCAAGATCAACGCGATAATGAGAAGGATGAGAAAATGACGCAGCATGCGAATCCGAATGTGGTGGTGGTGTGCGAGTAAAGGTGTTCGATGGACTTCCCGCAAAAAGTCAACGCGTTGTGCGATGCTATAATGCCGCCAGCTGGGTTCATTCTCACCCTGACCTGAAAGCCGCGCAACCGATTTGAGGGCATCGCACATCACCAGCGGGTTTCCAGCCAACTCAGCGCCCACTAAGTCCGCTTGGCGTTCACACATGCGGCTGATGACCCCGAACACTAAGCGCCACATTACCGCCATA
This sequence comes from Planctomycetota bacterium, assembly GCA_024641365.1. The sequence continues at coordinate 8,305 of JAHEDF010000079.1, forward strand.
ATCAGAATAATCGCGGTTAAGTCGGTCATAAAACCTAAAGCCGTCGGGCTTACCTCAAGGGATAACGCCGGCATGAGCCACTCAATTCCTGGGTAGAGGAGGTTCGCGAGCGGTTGATGGAGAAAGAAGGAACTCCACAAAGCCGCGTTCGCGAAGAGAAAATACATCCACATGTGGCCATGACGGGCATGACCCAACTCATGACCCAAGACAGCTAAAATTTGCTCACGCGGTAAGGCGCGGATTAAGTCATCGGTAAAAAGCACATAACGCAATTTTGAAACCAGACCAATAACAGCTGCATTATAGACGCGCCCCCCAGGAATTGGCCAGCGTCGCAGGCCCGCTATGCGTACACCTAATTTATTACATGCCTGTCTCATAAAATCTGCGAGCTCGCCTTCGGGCATTTGTTTAGCGCCCCATAATGGCAAAAGAAAGAATGGCATTATAACTAATGCAAATAATAAAAATAATTGTGCGCTATAAATGGCTAGAAGAAAACCATACGGTCCCGAAAATAAATACTCCTCTAAATTATAATGACTGGCAATAATCGTACCGACATCAAAACACGGCATAATCAGCAACATTGGTAATATACCAAAACGTAATTGCTGTAAAATAAAGCCAAAACGCGTCCATGCATGTCCAGTAACAGCCCGCACCGCTGGTGTCATGGCCCACCAATGAGTAAATTGCATGAGCAACCATGGGGCCAAAGCCATCGAATATAAATTATGACTACGAGCCGACCACCCATAGCTGTAACACAACCACGTATACCACGCTAAAATGAATCCTTGTGCGAATAGATCCCAGCGCCCTAACCAACGACGACGGCCACCTCTGCCTATGAGCCGCGCTATAAGTTCACCGCCTATTAACCACGTCACCACACTTAGGCCGATAAAAATAAATATCGTCATCCAACTAACCGACGCAGCTGTTGGCAGCGCCGCTTTATTCGCGGTCTGCGCAATTCCCAATGCAAACAATAAGGGTAAGATGCCGAACATTGAAGCTGCACGCTAACAACCATCTCGGGCGAACGAAGCATCTCCGCCCGCACCTCCAGCAATAAAGCGGACCATCACTTTTAGCAGCGGTCACATCCCGCTAAGTGTCAAACGTGACTATAATCGCGACAAAACAGCTCTTTCGCCCGTGATGCGAGGTCGCAGACTGCCGCCATGCATGCGGCCATCGGCACTCTTGACCGTCCTGCTCCGGCTCCTGATTCCGGAGATTTCGGTACGCTGCGTTCCAGCGTGCTGATGGCTCATATTACCAATCAACGTGTATTGGTGCCGCAAAAAGTGGCCGCCGAATTAGATGCGTGGGCAGAATCAGTCATCGCGAGCGCACGTGGTCCTGCCCGCGGCTTAGCGGCGGCAGGTATACCTGCTAGGTGGTTAGATTTATTAGGATGGAGTGGGGTTCCCATTAGCGCCAATGGTCCGCTGCAATGGGGTACTGATATTTACGAAGCCGATGTGCCGTTACCAGAATTTCAGGGAAATGTTTTAGTGCTACCACCACCACGCGTCTTGACGCAATTAACCAGTTTAGCACTGAAACCTTTACGTATGTTAGCAACGCGACAATTACAGGTGCGTCTGCAAGCAGCCACCGGATTACAATTGTATTTATGGGATAACCAAGCCGTTTTAGTATCGCGCACTGATGTACCATTAGGTGGTTTTTTGCATGGTCCTGCATCAGGCATGCGCCATTCTCTTCATGTACCAAATGGTGGCTCTCAGGTAATTAACTGGTGAACGACCCAACCGTAAACAAAAAAATACTACGCGACCGTTTACGTCGAGCGCGATCAACGCTTGATGCGGCACAACGACAACTTGAAACAGCTGCCTGTGCTAAAATATTAATTCGTTACGTACAAAATAAATTACCGACAGCCATTGCGAGCTATATGGCCATCGGTAATGAAATGGCACTTGATGTTTTTCATACTTATTGGTGGTCAACAGGAGCGGCTTTGTGGTTACCACGCGTACAGAGCGCCGGACAATTATCGTGGCACGCCGTTACGACACCGGGGCAATTTTTAGGCGGTGCATTTGGCATTCGCGAACCAGATCCCGCTGTTCATCCTGCCGCATCGTTGCCCAGTGATGCGCTGATTATAGTGCCTGGAGTTGGCTTTACTGCCGATGGCCATCGCCTTGGCCAAGGCCAGGGCTATTATGATCGTGCATTAACAACCCATCGCGGACCGACCATTGGCGTTGGATTTTCCTGCCAACAGTGCGAAACGCTACCAATTGAAGCCCATGATCGCCGCTTAGACGGTGTGGTTTTAGGGGACCGCACGGTGCTCATCCCGCCTTGACCAACTTGCAGTGCTTTCTAGCCTACGCCCCGCTTCAAAAGCAGCTTTCCTGGAGACTTGGGAGAGTGGTTTAATCCAGGACATTGCTAATGTCCCGTAGGGGTCAAACCCTACCAGCGGTTCGAATCCGCTAGTCTCCGCCATGTTCCCCCGGCCCCGGCTGGGGGAATTTTTTTTATACTACATTTTATTGTGGCGGGGCCGGGGGAACATGGCGGAGATTAGAGGCCGAACCGCCGGGCTGCGCGGCCGCCTTCCAAGCAGTTGGAAGGCTACGCCATTGGCGTGCCTGCTCGCGGTTCGAATCCCATTTTCAGGAATTATTTTTTTTTGCTTTGTCCCTTGCCCCCTCATTACTAATTAATTCATTTTTTATTAATTTATTGGTGGTGAATTTAATTATTTTTTTGATATAATTTTATTAATTCTGAGGCTACTTCGTCGCAGGCTTGGGCGGCTTCGCCTTGGTTGCAGCAGATTAATATGGCTAGGTCGATTTTTTGGGCCATCCAGACTACGGCGAAATGCATGGTGTTGCTGCCGCT
>JAHEDF010000536.1 GCA_024641365.1 Planctomycetota bacterium
ATTGATATCATTCGCGAATCCCTCACGACTTATGGTTCAGATTGTGCTATTAGTTTTAGTGGTGCCGAAGATGTGTTGTTAATTGAGTACGCAACACAAACAAAATTACCCTTTCGCGTCTTTAGCCTTGATACGGGGCGCTTACATCCGGAAACCTATAGATTTTTTGAAGCGGTAGAAAAACATTATAAATTGCACATTGAATATTGTTTCCCAGATGCTGCCGCCGTTGAGCAATTGGTTCGCTCAAAAGGCATGTTTAGTTTTTACCAAGATGGCCATAAAGAATGCTGTGACATTCGCAAAGTCGCTCCACTACGCCGACAATTATCTGGTTTAAAAGCATGGATAACTGGCCAACGTCGCGATCAAAGCCCAACTCGCGGCGCCGTACCAGAATCACAAATTGACCCAGTTTTTACGGGTAAGGATGGCGGAGAGTTAAAAAAATATAACCCGCTGGCAAATGTCAGTAGCGAAGATGTATGGTTAGCGATTCGTTCATTAGGTGTTCCTTACAACACACTGCATGAACGCGGCTTTGTGTCGATTGGCTGCGAGCCATGCACGAAGCCTACGCTTCCATCACAACACGAACGGGAAGGCCGCTGGTGGTGGGAAGACGCAACCAAAAAAGAATGTGGTCTGCATAAGGGCAATTTGTCGTAGCGCTGCAAATATTTGCGACGTAATGCGCCAACAATTATTTATTGGTTGGCGAATTGATAAGGTCTGGTTCGGGTGTTAATTCGCTTTCATATAGATTTTCAGACATCACGGTTTCTTTGCCTGTGATGAAGCGAATAAATGCATCTGCCAAAACATAAAAGGCAGGAACTACAACGAGACTTAGTAAAGTGGATGCAACTACCCCGCCAATTACCGCGATAGCCATTGGCATGCGAATTTCACCGCCAGGTCCAAGACCGAGCGCTAACGGAATGGCAGCCATCGTGGTTGCGCCGGACGTCATTAAAATTGGACGTAAACGAATAGGTCCGGCTTTAAGCAACGCCTCTATGGCAGTTTTTGCTTCGCCACGTCGCCGTAATTGATTGGTATAATCAACTAAAATAATTGAATTCTTTTTAGCGATGCCCATCAATAATAATATGCCAATAACACTGAACGCATTGATAGATTGGCCGCATGCCCACAGCGCAAAGACAGCCCCAGAAATAGAAGGCGGTAATATAGATAGAACGGTTAGTGGATGAAGGAAAGAATCAAATTGTGCTGCTAAAACCATATAACTGACGGCGACTCCAAACGCCAAAGCGATAAGTATACTAATTATTGATTCCATCAAATTTGCGCTCGCACCACTAAACACGATGCGATATCCCTCAGGTAGTTCTTTTGCTTTTTCTTTTATCCACGTAATCGCGTCTCCTTGCGCATGTCCGGGAGCCACATTCGACCAAACACGTACTGCGCGTTCGCGATCTTCGCGCGCAATACTTTGCATGGTTGGGCGCTCTTCAGTACGAATTAATGACGTCAGTGGCACCATCGCACCAGTTTTTGTGCGCAGTAAAATATGTGCTAAATCTTCAGGGCGAGCGCGTTGATCAGCTAATAATTTCACGCGCACATCCATGCGGCGACCCTGATCATTGAATTTACCAGCGCGAATTCCACCAATTGATGCTTGTATGGCGCGAGCGACATCCGCGATGGGAACACCCACATCCGCGCACCGTTCACGATCTGGATAAATGCGTAACTCTGGCATGCCAACGCGCGCGTCGGTGTTAGGTTCCGTCATTAATCCGCTTTCGGCCATTTGATTGCTAAAATCTTTACTTAATTGAACCAATTGATCCCAATCTGGTCCGCGAATTGTAAATTCGACTGGAAACCCACGGCTGGCTGTTAGTAACTGCGTGCTGTTATCTTGCACCTGAATTTTTAATCCGGCATACGACGAAAATTCATTGCGTAAACGTTGCTGAAATTCACTTTGCGTAACGGATCGCTCATTCGGTGGGACGATGGATAAATACATCCCGGCCTTATTTCCAGCATCACTGCGCATGCTACCAATGTAACAATAAACACGTTCAAATTCTGGTTGGCTGAGCACATAGTCTTCAACTTTTCGCACCAGTCGCTCCGTTTCCATAATATCGGTGCCAACTGGTGCTTCCATGTTAATTTTTAAACGACTTTGATCTTGAGAAGGCACCATTTCTGTTGGTAATTTCATTAATGTGGATAAGGAAGTGGTTAAGACCGTCGCAGTTAATAATAAAGTGATAATTGGATGGCGAACCGCATAGGGAAGCAAACGACGATAAACGGCAGTTAAGCCAGCCATAATAGCGTCAGATAATCGTCCTAAGAGACTGCGACGTGGTGTGATATTAAGAAATTGCGCGCATCGAGCTGGCGCTAAGGTAATTGCTTCAATATACGAAAACATGACCGCCATGCATAAAGCAACGCCAAATTGAAAGAAAAATTGCCCCATTAATTCATCCATAAATAATACCGGAGAGAAAATGGCAATAACAGCAATTGTTGACGCCAAAGCCGCAAAGGCAATTTCACGAGTACCAATTTGTGCTGCTTTAATGCGACTGAGTCCGCCTTCGCGATGGCGCGTAATGTTTTCCAGTACCATAATGGCATCATCAACAACTAAGCCGACGGCTAAACCTAAACCTAATAAGGTGAAAGTATTCAAAGACATGCCTAAGAAATAAAGTACGCCAACGGTACCTAATAAGGACATAGGGATGGCAAGAATGACATTTAACGTGGAGGAAAAGCTGCCTAAGAAAAACCAGCATAATAAGGAGGTTAAAATAATTGCGACGACAATTTCAAATTGTAATTCATGCATCGACTCTTTGACATAGCGAGTGCCATCAAACGACGCTTCTAACGTCATGCCTTCAGGAAGTGTTGGCTGAATACGGTCAATGGCTTCGTAAATACCGTCTGCGACTTTCAGTGCATTAGCACCATGTAATTTAAGAATACCAAGACTTTGC
>JAHEDF010000537.1 GCA_024641365.1 Planctomycetota bacterium
TGGTGACTAAACTCAAAAATAACATGACCAGTGAGACAAGTCGTAAATATGCCATGTTTTTCCTTAGATCAGAGTTGGAAACTGATGAGCCCTAGCTAAACTCGCGATTTGTGTTTAGACGATGAAATGAAAAAAAATATACCTGTAATTATTCAAATCCTAGAACAATATGGTTTTCAAGTGTGATACGGGGTTTAGCGTTTATGGCTACATTTTGCTCACTTTGTCACACAGCTGGAAATAAAATTCCCATCCTGCATAAAATGTATGTAACTATTACAATCTTTCGGTCATTAAATTGATTTCGTTCATATTGGCTTGGTATTTTTGATGTAAGTGTCTACCACTTTACCAAACTTATATATTTTTTTCTCCATTATAACACTTTATGCCCGAATCAAAATGATAGGCCCTGACAAAATACCATTAACTCATCGATTCAAATTACACTACAAATTACTTCTCTGTCACCGTAAGGCTTTATATTTCACGAAAATAATAGCTAACTCATTTTTATCTGTGCATTAAGCGCTAATTCACGACTTCTTGCCAACAAGCCGTCTGATTACTGAATGTCGGAAAAATTGTAAACGCATAACCCGACAAAATATTTGGCGATTTTAATTTTGACTCTTATTTATGGCCGTCGCTTTCATGACTGAATAGTCATTGGTAGATACATGGTGCCTCTTGGGAATGAGGCAAGTACAGCGCTCATCATACATGTGCCTTGCTGAGATACCAGTATTTTTTCAGCTTCAAACAGAGACTAAGGGGATCAAACATGACTGAAACGATCAGTGTCGTGAATTATGAAGTTCATACTTAGTTTTAGCAAAGTTCACCTTTCAGCTGTAGCATTTTACAAAATAGGACAGATTCTAGCTTGAGAAGTCCACCGTAGCAATTCGCAATGCGGCGAATGTTGACCATGGGTATGGTGTCGCCGCTTATGCAAATATCTGAAGAACAACCCGCGCGCAGCGGGGCGGAGCTTATTCGTGCCTCGCAACCTTTTGAGGCTGAAAATAAACTTATAACGTGGTTGTTATTTACCGAAACGGTCATTGCCTTATTTAGTGCCCTGACATTAGTTGTAATTGTTGATTCGTGGTTTGTAAAAATATTAGCCGGACTCATTGCAGGATTAATTCAGGTTCGCTTATTTATTTTCTATCACGATGCGCTGCATGGCGCTTTATTTAAAAAATCTCGCATTGCCCACCTATTCATGTCTCTCATCGGATTTTATCTCATTGCGGTTCGCTCGGTGTGGAAAGAAACCCATGATTATCATCACCAAAATAATTCAAAACTTATTGGTTCAGCCGTTGGCTCTTTCCCTATATTAACCGTTGGCATGCGTCGACGGGCAACCCGTCAACAATTACGCCTCTATCATTTCGCTCGACATCCACTAACTATTGCCTGCGGTTATATTACCATGTCGTTTGGCGGTATGGCGCTAAAATCATTTAAACGAGATGCACTACGACATTGGGGTGGACCAGTTGCTATTGTAATTCATTATATTTTATTTGCTGTCGTCGTTTATTTTGCTGGTTGGGCAACAGGTTTCTGTGCTGTTATTTTGCCTGCCATTCTTTCCATGGCATTAGGTGCCTACCTATTTTATGCCCAACATAATTTCCCGGCTATGAAATTAGCAAAGCGCCAAGATTGGACATTTACCGATTCAGCTCTGCAATCGTCAAGCATGTTTGAAATGAGTCGTATGATGCATTGGTTTACTGGAAATATTGGCTATCACCACGTTCATCATCTTAATCATCGCATCCCTTTTTATCGATTACCTGAAGCCATGGGCGCCATACCCGAATTGCAAAATCCTGGACGTACATCGTGGCGCATGCGAGATATTGTCGCCTGTTTGCGTCTGTATGTCTGGGATCCGCAGCAAAATCGTATGCTCACCTATGCTGATTTACGTAAAAACAGCGCGACTGATACCGCAATATAATACGGCATAATCTACAACGGCCTACATATATGTAGATAGGCACTGATTCCCAAAATGAACAAGAGTAACGAGGTAAATAGTGCGCAGCTACCTAGCAGGTTCTATTTTGGATGGATTCACAATAATTCATTTTCATAAATTCACGTAGTTTGTACATAGATTACAGTAACTTTGCTAACTTTTACTAATCCTTATAACAATAAAGATTGTGCCATTTTTATCCGGGCCTTGCGTGCTACCTCGCGGCGCAAAATGCGTCCATGCGCTTTGGCAATAGCGTGAACACGTTGCCGGCTAATGCCTGCGCGTGCGGCAATTTTTGTTATAGGCATGCCCGCATCAAACCATTTTAATAATTGCTGATGGTCAATTGTGCTTCTTATGGTCGACGCATGTTTTTTTAGTTGCGACTTTTTAGGGGCTACTTTGGACTGTGGTAGTTTATTTCGGTAATCGCCTAACGGCTCACTTGCTATTCGTGCAATGACGACACGGCTACCTGATGGTAGGTTAATTTCCAAGCGTGCATCTAGAGCCGCTAGAAGCCCTCGCAATGGTCGTAATCGTCCATCATCATCCGTTTTTAATATGAGTGCTATTGCATCGTAATTAACACCGGAAGCAAAAGCGAGATGATCAACTGTAATATGTGTCGCATCAACAAATGCTTGTATGGCTAAGCGCATACCTGGTATTTCTCCAGCCAACATCGCATTTTGCATACGTACCTGTGCCGCTTCAACTTCATACCAAATTCGCTGCTCTTCACTTGCCACGTACTGTCGTGCGCGTTTTTCTCGTTCTGCCTGTTTGATTGATTTATTTTGCGCAGCTATCGCATGAATGTAATGAAGAAATCGCTTTCGTCGCCATGTTTGCAAACCACGGTCACGTTGCGGTTTTGAAACTGACGGAACTAGTACTTTCCAGGCTTCTTGACCGCGTGCGATTACCACCTCGCAACCAAATGAGTGAATTAATCTGAACCACGTGAGTGCAGCTGG
>JAHEDF010000538.1 GCA_024641365.1 Planctomycetota bacterium
CCACACTAAGGGCACTAACCCCAACACCGCCGTTAAGGCCGTCATTAAAATAGGACTGAGACGTTGTAAGGACCCATGCACCACCGCTTCATCTACCGACATATCCTCAACGCGACGCAAATGACCATAATGATTAACTAATAAAATACCATTGCGCACCGCAATACCAAATAACGTCACAAAACCCACAAGGCTAGCAATAGATAAGACAGGTGCAATTCCACTACCAATACCAATTAGTGATAAAACAAACGCAAATGCTTGCGGACTGCTCCACCATACCGCAACAATGCCACCAATTAATGCCAATGGTAAATTAATCATAACTAATATTGCTGGACGCCAATGGCCAAATGCCATCGCTAATAATACAAAAATACAGAGTGCTGTTCCAGCACCCATAACTGTAATAGCAAATGCCGCACTTTGCTGTGCTTCAAATTGTCCACCATAATGGACCGTGCATCCGAGTTCTGCTACAATCGGATCTACTTTCGCTTGAACGGCAGTAATTAACTGTCCTAAATTAGCGTTTTCTTCGACATTACATGAAATAACTGCCTTACGTCGTCCATGTTCACGAATAATTAAATCACTCGCACGTTCTTTACTTATAGTCGCCACTTCATCTAAGCGTACCAATACACCACCTGTGCCACGCAATAATAATCCTTTTACATCATCAATGGTTTTGCGTTCGTCATCAGCTAATCTAACCACCATATCATAGCGGCGTATTCCATCCGCCACTTCTGCCACCACTTCGCCAAATAATGCATCGCGTACCTGTTCAGCCGCTGCTGCTGGAGTTAATCCTGCACGCGCTAAATCCCCAGCACGATAGCTAATTGGCACGGTTTGAATCATCACTTCGCGATTCGCTACGACATCGCGTGCTCCTGGTACTGTTTTAAGGGCGCTTTCTATTTTTTTGGCTGCGCGACGGAGGACGGTTAAATCATCGCCAAAAACATTGATCGCAATTGCTGCCGGTGTTCCCGACAACATATGCGATAAACGATGTTCTATTGGCTGTCCTATTGTCGCCGTCAAACCTGGGATATCTGCTAAGACACGGTCAATGACCGCACGTACTTCCGCTTTGGTGTGACCTTCGGCAACTGAAATTTCTACTTCCGAGTTCGATACACCATGCGCATGTTCATCGCGCTCAGCACGACCTGTTCGGCGAACAACCGATGCTACCGCCGGGTCAGCCGCTAAGCGTTGTTCGATGCCACGTGCCAAGCGATCACTTTCCATCAATGATGTGCCCGGCGGCATATTTAAAAATACTGTAAAGGTTAATTCGTTCATGGTCGGCAAGAAACTCGAACCAAATGTTCGTGCAATGAGTAAGAACAGACACGTCACCAATAACGACCCCAGCACCACACTACGTCTAAAACGCAACGCTTTCTGTAAAATAGGCACATATAATTCTTTTAATTTTATAACCAAACGGCTATCTTGTTCTTTTTTCTCATGATTGCCACGCATCATCAATCGGCATAGCGCTGGCGTTACCGTTAAAGCAACTAATAGCGAAGCTAAAATTGCCGTGATGTAAGCAATTCCTAATGGTTGGAAAAAGCGCCCTTCTAATCCTTCTAAAAATAACAACGGTACGAACACCAAAACAATAATAATAGTTGCAAAAACGACTGACGATCGCACTTCATTACTCGCATCTAATACCACACGTAAAAATGGACGCGGTGTTGATGCCACCGCATTTTCTCGCAAACGTCGTAGTACATTTTCTACGCCAATAATTGCATCATCGACCAATTCACCAATTGCCACTGCCAATCCACCTAAGGTCATCACATTAATAGTTAACCCCCACGCCCATAAAACCACCAAAGCGAGTGCTAAGGATAAGGGCAAGGCCGTTAATGTAATGACACTCGCCCGCCAATTCATTAAAAATAACAACACAATGACCGCAACAATTACGCAGGCTTCAATTAAAACGCGCTGCACATTAGCGACTGATAAATTGATAAAATCAGCCTGCCTAAAAATATGACGATTTATCACCATTCCCTTGGGTAACGACAAGCGATCCAACATCGCATCAATTGCTGCCGTCACGCCTAAGGTATTTGTTCCTGGCGATTTCTGAACCGTTACAACCACAGCCGGTTCACCATTTTCAGCACCAGTTCCACGCTTCGGTGCTCCTGCCAATAACACATCAGCGACTTGTCCTATGGTGACCGGTACCCCATCACGCCATGTCACCATCGTGTGTTTAATGTCATCCAATGAACGTACGCGTCCGGTTTGTCGCAGCGGTAATTCCAGCGCATTTACGTTCGCCAAATAACCTGCAGATAACGTGGTGTGCGATTGTCGAGCTGCCTGCACAACATCTTCAACCGTTAATGAAAATTGTCGTAATTGTTCCTGGCGACACAAAATTTGATATTCCGGTAATTCACCACCAATGGCCACCGTCTGCGCAACCCCAGGCACCGCTAATAATTGCGAACGTAAATCATATTCCGCAAAAGCTCGTAATTCCAACGGCGACACCGACCGATCCGGTGACGATAACGAGAGCAACATAATTTCTCCCGTAATCGATGTAATTGGCGTTAAATCACTATGGACACCATCCGGTAATTGATCACGCACCGTACTCATGCGCTCAACCACTTGCTGACGACAGGCCATAATATCCTGTCCCCAATTAAATTCCGCCCATACTAATGATAAACTCGTAGCCGACGACGAGCGCACGCGCCGTAAACCAGGAATACCGCCTAATGCCTGTTCAATCGGCTGAGAAACCTGCATCTCCACTTCATCAGCAGATAAACCCCCAGCCTCCGACAACACCACAACAGTAGGCGCATTTAATTCCGGAAACACATCCACGGCCATCCGCGGCAACAGCAACCCCGCCGCCACCAACAATATGCCCGCCAGCAACACCACCAAAGCCGGATGCCGAATCGACCACTTAATAGTAG